>JBEBGK010000035.1:0-12515 GCA_040081515.1 Chthoniobacteraceae bacterium | reverse complement strand
CTACTGCGCGACGGAAGACTTGCTGCCCCTCCGGGGAGTTCATGCGCTCGTGATTTCCGATTGCGAAGGCTTTGAATACCAACTTTTCACCTCGGCCGTGATCGAGGCGATGGACCGGTCGATCGTGATTGTCGAGACCCACCCTTACGTCGATGGCGGCGACAATGCGGCGCTCGTGCGTGCCTTTGAACGGACGCACTCCATCCAGATGATTATTTCGGAGACGGGGAACCGCCTCAGCCGGGAGGAATATGCACCGTATCTCCGCGAAGAGGAGTTCGCGCGAGCAGTCGATGAATACAGGCCTGCCGCCCAGCAATGGCTCTGCGCAGCGCCGCTCCGGGCGCGCGCCTGATTCACGAGGGACTGGCTCTCCGTGATTCACGAATACTGCGGCGGGCCCAGGTCTATTACTGGGATCGCTGTGCGTTGCTCGATCGGAACTCATCGACCCGCTCCTCTGGCAATGCCACAGTGTTGAAGGCACACGTCTCCAAGGGCGCAAGGGCAGGGCCGGTGGCGGCAATCTCGAAGAGGGAGTAGCGAAGCGACCTTAGCAGTGAGTTGGCCCCGGATACATTTTTCCCCTGCACTTCGATGTAAATTGCGGGACGCACTTTTTCCAGCAGGGTCGTGGCGCCTTGCAACGCCATCAGTTCCGCGCCTTCGATGTCGATCTTCACGACGTCCGGTGCCGGGAACTGTGCGCTCAGCCAATCAAGAGTGACCGTGACGACGGTGTGCTGCTCCACAACTTCCCCGACTGCCGCGGCGGACTCTGCTTCGGCCATGAAGTTCTTCGCCTTTCCCCTGCCAACGATATTCAGCCGCGCCACGCCCACGCTGGCTGCGATGCCGCAGTGCAGAGGGGTGACCGTCGAGTGGCCTGCCCGGCGGACGGTGCGGCGGAGCATCTCCACGTGCGCGGCATCAGCGTCCACGGCGAGGACGGTACCTGCCGGCCCCGTAAGGTGCGTTGCAGCCATGGTGAAAACGCCAAGGTTCGACCCGATGTCCCAGACATTCTTCCCAGGACGGACAAGCAGGCGCGCCGCCGCCAGGAGGTCCGGGTCCATCTCGGAGATGCTTTGGCGCAACACGCGTGCATCGATGCGAGGTGAGACATAGATCCCCGCACCTCCGAGATCGGCCGGCAGGCGCCTAGTGAAGACGACACGTTCGAACAGCGGGCGACAAAGTTTGGCGAAGGCAGTTTTCATCGGGAGCGCACGATGCCGTTTCCTGCCGCAGCGTCGAATGGCAAAGAAATACAAAGATCCACGGTCTGGAGCAGCTTTTCGCAGTCCACATCGATGTCTTCGATCATCGTGAAATAGTGGCCGTCGGTGCCGGATGCTTTGTTTCTGCCGAGGGCATAAGCGTAGCGGAGCTTTCGGTGCGAACTGACAGCCCAGTAACAAGCCATGACGTAGCGCGGGGCGAATATCTCGATGAACGCCGTGCCCGGCCTGCAAAAAACGGCGTTCGTGCAGCCGGCGCCGTGTGGTGCCACCACGACATCCGCTTCGGCAAAGAGACGCGCCTGTTCCCTCACGGTGAGGTCTTCAAGTCGCACCACCTCAAAACTCTTCCCGGCCAGTGCGCGTATGACCTCATCCTCGTTCAAGACGCGCCGAAACCGGGCGCCCGCACGGGAGACGTAGATTTTTCTGCCCCTGCCAAGCAGCGGCGGGGCATCGATACCCGCGAGAAAAACTTCTCTCAGGAAGTCGCAGACCCAGGCTGGCGGATTGCCGGGGCTTCCGGGTGGCGATGGAACGAGCAAATCTGCGCAGCGGAAATGCGCGGATGGACCACACGGGACGCAGCGGTTCGAAGCGATGCCTAGGGTGGCAAGACTTTCCGCCTGAAAGCGGGCGCCAAATTCCCCAACCAGGAAATGTTGCACGCCGTCCCATGCAAAACCCGCCTGGCGCAGCAGGGACAGGCGCGGGAGCACGTCAAACATCCAGTGAAAATAGTTTGTGCGACCGACTCCGGCGAGAACCGCGCTTGTCCCATCGAGGCCCTCGAGCCCTGGCAGGCGGAACCGGCTGAAGACCGAGTGTGTGAAACCAGCGCGGGTGATCTCGAACGAGACGTCGGCCAGCAGCCGATCATCCGGCGTGATCACCGCCCCGCACTCGCCATACACGCGCGCACCGGGGATGCGGGCGACGAAGGTGCGCGGCGATTTGAACCGTCGTTCCAATAGAAACACGGGATGCACGTCACCATCGAGAGTGGCAGGCAGGTGCTGTCGGGTGATCTCGTGTTCATTGAGCAAGGGCGCGTAGGATGTCGGACGCGTACTTTGCCGGCAGAAATCCTCGACCGTAGCCCAGAGGCCCTTGGGTGGGCCGAGGACGAGCGAGGAAACTGGAAGCCGGCGCAGAAGATAAAAGGGGACCGCTCTTTTCAGTGGACGCCACACCTTGAAAATAAAAAAGGCCGCAAAATCCAGCAGCGCCCCGCGGAGCCCGTCGGGCAGGTGAGCGGACATTTCGGTGAGGAAGAGCTTGAATCTCCGCGGCATGCGTTGGGCTTGGTTCGTGGCCCATCGGGGCTGGCGTTGAAAATGAGTACTACGCCGGATGGAGTCAAATGAGCAGAGTTCATCGTATGCGGCTGGACGGGAGAGGATAGCCTCTCTACTTGTCGCGCCGTGAAGCGATTCCTGACGAGTTACCCTGCCAAACGCTGGCTTGGTCTGGTATTTTCGAACAGTCAGTCCCTCCGTTGGATGACCCAGGGTCGCATCCTCCGGAGAGCGGCAGATGAATTTCGCAGGCCGGAGATCCGAGCGCTCGACGTGGGGAGTGGTGGCGGGAGCTACGCCATCGAGAATCATCTGCGCCGGGGTACGCCGACGATGCTCTGCGACTACTCTGCGGACCTGCTGGAAATGGCGAGGCAGCAGGTAGCCAGTGCGCATGTGAATCAATTCGCGGAATTCACGAAGTGCAGTGCCGAGGAACTGCCCTTTCTTGATTCGAGCTACGACTTCATTGAATGCATGGAGGTGCTTGAACACCTCCACCATCCCGACAAAGCGCTCGCCGAATTCCGCCGGGTCGCACGCCCTGGTGCGAGACTCGTGGTGTCGGTCCCTCATCCACCGGAGTGGTTCGCCAATCCCGAGCATGTCGTCGAAGGCTACCGCCTCGAGGAAATATCACGATTGGTCGAGTCGGCGGGTTGGCGTGTGGTCCGGACCGAGTACTGCATGCTGATCCTTACGCGAATCGCTTTTTTGTTGCTGCAGAAATCGCCCGTGCCGCTGCCGCTGAACCCACTCGTGGCGCTTGAGAACCTTGTCCCCAAGCGCTGGAGGCTGAAGTTCCTTCCTTACGACGTCGTCGTTATCGCGGAAGCAAGGCCGTGACTTGTGGCCCCGGTTTTCTGCGCTTGGTGCTGGCGACGCTGGTGCTTGTGCAGCACTTCTCCAGCTACGACTACGGCGGATGGGCTGTGTTCGTGTTTTTCATTTTGAGCGGTTACTGGGTCTCGAGGATGTACATTGGCAAGTACCGGCGTGGTCGGACGCCATGGTTATCGTTTGTCCTGAACCGTTACTTTCGGCTGTTGCCCGTGTACATTGCTTGCCTGGTATTTGCGTACGCCGCGTTTTCTTCCGCACAAGTGCTTCCAGATTTCGCGCGAAATGGCGGGTGGTGGCTACGCACGTTGCCGATCGTCGGCAGTATCGAGAACAAGGTGCTGATCGGCCCCTTCTGGTCGCTCGATATCGAGTTCCAATTCTATCTCATCGCTCCTCTGCTGGTCGTGCTTATGCACCGTCTTTCCCCAGGCCGGGCGATCGCTGCAACAGCCGTAGTTGCATTGACGACCGTTTATTTCTGCTTTGCTGGGTGGACTGACATCAACCGGTCAAATCTGAAGCTCGTTCTTTATTTCCTGGGCTTCTTTCTGGGCGGAATAGTCATCCATCGTCTGGAATATGTCGCCAGCAGGCGTGCAGCGTTCCTTTCATTGGCGGTCCTGATTGCCACCCCGGCGGTATTGACGGCGTATCAAGGGACGAAGGGAATATTCGTTGCACTCTTGGACGCGAGGCTGATGGCGCTCAACCCCGGGATCAGTGCAATTGGTGCCTTTGTCGCGCTGCCGTTGATATCGCGAATTGTCGCGAAGAAATCGTCGTCTCTTGATCTCCATTTCGGCAACTTTTCGTACGCGCTCTACGCCTTTCACATTGTGCCTGCGACGATCTACTATGCGCACTATGGCCATCTGCCGGCCTCGATGCGGCTCCCTCAGTTGGCGGTTGCACTAGGGGCCGCCTTGGTGGGGTCACTTGTGGTCTACTTGTGCGTCGATCGCCCATTCGAAATTCTGCGCAGACGCACCGCAGAGCCAGCTCGTCACAAGTGACCTCTGCATGGTTTTTCGCTGCCGGACAGCCCCGCGGTCGACGGTCGGGATCCCCTGAGTAATTCCTCATAAATGGCCAGTAGCCGTTCGCCATATCCGTTCCTGTTCAGGGCCTTGCCCACGGAACGGCGAAACGCTGATGGTCCCATCGTCAGGAAGCGGCGAATCGTGGCTGCGATGGCAGCGGGATCGAACTCCAGCGAAAGGCCGTTGACGCCTTCCTCAAGGATCATCTCGGAGCCGTGATGCCGGGTCACGAGTAGCGGCACACCCATCGCGGCTGCTTCGATCTCCGCGAGGCTGAACGCCTCGAAGTAAGAGGGAAAAAGGAAGGCATCGGCAGCCGCGAGGTAGCTCTCCACGTCCTTCTGCTGGCCGGTGAATGTGATCCATTGCTTCCAGTCGGGCGCGATGCGGTCAATCTGGGTCTGGAGCGTCGCGAGCGTGGCTGGTTGACCGCCTACGATGAGGAACTTCACATGCGACATCGCGGGATCGGCCCGCAGCTTGGCAAGGGCGCCGAGCGCGAGCCAGAAGCCTTTCCTCTTGTAATGGCCGAGGCTGGTAAAAATGAAGACCGCGTCGCCCGGTTGAAATCCAAGCTTTTCCCGATAGGGATCCCTCCTCTCGGTGCGAACGGAGGGATTAAACCGCGTTTCGTCGTAGCTATTGGGCAGGGTCTCGATCGCAATCGACCTGCGCGCCCTGCGGCGCACTTCGGCTCCCACGGAATCGGACACGGGCAGCAGCAACTTCAGAGCGGGGCTCCACCAGTGGAGACGTTCCATCACAGCGGCAATGCCGTGGAGCCAGAAAATGATGAACTCCTTGAGGCTGGAAAAACCCAGTTCCAGTTGCTTGCGCAGCCACACGCAGTTGAGAAACTGGACGGTCGCGAGATCCGATCCGAAATAGGTGGTGCAGGTCGCGTGGATAACCTCCGCTGGCCGTGGTTTGCCGGTCAAGCGCCGCCACAGGCCGTAGCAATTTGCCGCCAGCGAAAACCAGAGCTGATTCAGCGGGCTGAGTGAGCCTCCAAAGGGCATGAAAACATGCTCGACAGTCTCACGCGGGGCCTCGGAGCGGAGACACCAGATTTTGACCCGCCAGCCTGCTGCTTGGAGCCGTGGCAGCGTGTAGAGGAGGTGGCGTGTGGTGGGATCGCCGTAGGCGAAATTTGCATCAATCCAAAGTATGGTCTTCTCGCGCGGGGTGGAGGAAGCTTGGGAAGCTACAGAAGACACGGAGATCTGTTCTAGTGAAGACGGCTTCGACAAAGGTAGTGATTCGCTTGGAAGTTGAACGGGATATCGTGCTTGGATGATGGCGATTGTGTTTAGGCGCAGGCCCGCTGATCGGCAAGCGGGGCTTCCATGCAACGCGGACAATCCTGTCCGCGGCCTCCGCCAGCGTGGGCTGGATTGCCCGCGTTACCGGAAACGTCGGGAGCAACCGGTGGGCTGCACGTTTTCCTCTCGCAAATCAGCCCGCCACAACCCATGCATCGCGGTGTGAGTTTGGAACCGAAAGATCCCCCGGCAGACTATCGTCGGCGCCTTTATGCGGACTACTCGGCAAATTTCGGCGCTGCCAAACTGCTGAATCCCGAGCTCCAATTCCCGCAGTTTGAGATTTGCTATCAGACGGATTTTCCCGCTGCGGGCGGCGCGGTCGGGGATCTCGGCTGCGGCAAGGGCGAGTGGCTGGCGTGGATGCGGAGCAAGGGCTGCACGAAGCTCTGGGGCGTGGACCGGAGCCCGAGCGATGCGGCGATTGCGCGGAAGCAGAATCCGGGGATCGAGATTGTGGAGTCCGGCATCTGTGAGGCGCTCCGGGAGGAGCCAGCGACGTTCGATCTCCTTCATGCCAAGGACGTGATCGAGCACCTGAAGCCGGATGAATTGTTCGAATTTCTCGATGCCTGCCGATGGGCGCTCAAGCCGGGCGGCCATCTCTGGCTGCTGACTTACAATGCGCAGAGCCCGCTCGCCAATGCGACGCGTTACGGCGATCTCACGCATGAGATCGGGCTGACTCCGACGAGTATGCGGCAGCTTCTTTCCGCGGCGGGCTTCGAGGTTGTCGCGGTGCGTGGAATCCATACGTGCCCGCGCACCATCGGCGGCTTCATCCGGAAATGGATGTGGCGTGCATTTGGCCTGATCGCGGGAGTGATGCTCCGCGCGCGACATGGCGGAAATGCGGATGGTAGCGTGGACACTTTTTCCCCGGACCCGGATCTTTTCGCGATCGCCCGCAAGCCGCTCAGCGCCCCGGTGGCCTGATCGCAAACGTGCGGATGACGCCGGCGTCGATGCCACCCTCGAAGCCGTGACCCGGGAGTTCGAGGACCAGTTCCATTTGCGACGCGGGGACGTCGAAGGGCGGGCGATCGAGGTAAACGCCGGAGTTCTGGTAGAGACGGATTCCAGCGCCGTGGACCTTGTCGAGATTTGGCCGGGCTCCCGGATTGTCCGACGGGTAATGCTCGGTGACGAGCACGAGCCGGTATTGGCTCAATTTCGGGAGGATCTTAAGAATCTGCTCGTTCGACAGGTGCTGGAGGACTTGGCGCACGAAGCAGACGGTTCCCGCTGGGAGCGGATCATCGATGATGTTCAGCTTGGCGAAACGGCACTTTGCGCTCCCAAACTCGGCCTGGTTGGCAGCCACGACATCCGGGACGATGTCCACGCCGGTGTACGATTCGCAGTGGTCGAGAAATCTGCGTCCCACCCGGAAATCGCCGCAGCCGAGATCGACAATCTGGATTGGAAATTCGGTGATGCCGCAGAGCAGCGCGAGGACCTTTGTGACGTAGGGCCCGACGATTTCCTCGTGAAGCGAGCCGCCGCCAGAGCAGAGATTCCCCTCCGACCCGCCCCATTTTCCGGCGCGATAGATCTCGGTGAAGATTTGCTCGGTCGTTTTCTGCGAATTGCAACGACGCTCCGCCCAGCGCTTCAAGGAACGGTAGCCTTCGAGGAGGGGCTTTGGTGTGAGGCGGAGCAAAGTTTGCTTCATGATTGCGGCAAAACCTACCGCCCGCGCCGGGCGAGGCAATGCTCCAACGTGGCGACGCTCATCTGGATTCGCGTCTCAAAACGGATGTGTAAATCTCCGCCAGACGGCTTGCGTGATTCTCCCACGAGAGTTCCTGCGCCCGGCGGCGGCCACGGTCCACGATGGAGGCGCGGAGATCGCTGTTCCGGAGGACTTCGATGATTCCCGCAGCCGCTTCCTCCGCGTCGGATGGGTCGAAATACATCGCCGCATCGCCACCCACCTCGGGCAGGCTTGATGCACGGCTGCAAACAACCGGGCAGCCAGCCGCCATCGCCTCCGCGACAGGCAGGCCAAAACCTTCGAGACGGGAGGGAAGCAGCAACACGTCTGTGGACTGGTAAATCGCCACGACCTCGTCATCCGCGAGCAGCCCGAGTTCGACGAGATTCTCCTCGCCGAGGAGGGCGTCCAAGCGCTGGCGCAGTTCCGGCGGCAGCGGCTCGCCCACGCGGACGAGTGCGACCGGGCCGAGTTCGGCGATCACCCGGCGCAGGACTTCGGGGAGCAGGGCGAGATTCTTCCGCTTCAGGCAACTGCCGATACTCAGGATTTTCGGGCATTGTGGCAGCGAACTGGCGGTCTTGGTGGATTGCGGTTTGGAAAACCCGGCGACGTTGACCCCCATCGGCAGCACTTCGATCCGTGGTGCTGCGGTCAGGAAACAAAGCAGCGCCTTCTTCGTGTATTCGGAGACGGGGAGGAGAATGTCCGCGCGGTTCAGCCACTCGACCGTCCGGCGAAAACGGCGGAGTTGTTTCGGCTGCAGGGCATCGGGATCTTCGAGCGGGGCGAGGTCGTGGACCGTGACGATCTTGCAGGCGCCCGCTGGAGTGCAGCGCATCAGGTGCGCGTAGCTGTGATCGAGAATGTGAACCACCTCCGCGCCTCCGCTGAGTCGTGTCTGCCAGGGGTATGCGACGTACTTTTGAAATGTCCGCCGCAGCCTTCCGACGGGTGGCGCAATGTCTGGCGGAAGGCCAAGCGGGCAGCGAATTTGGAATGCCGGGTGAGCTCGTACGGAAAACGCGCGGTGCAATTCCTGCCAATGGCGCAACATGCTCGCCCATCCTTCGGAAGGGTGGGTCGGCAGCCATAAAACTCGGGGAAGTTGATTCAATTTTCGTGCAATTCGGGGGCGTTGTCCCAAGGATAAATCACAGATGAAGAGCCGAACTCCTCCCGAGAAAGCCCATGCGGCGGTGAAATGCAATCGGCGCTTCGCAGGTCGATAATCCACGGGCCGGGTCATGTGCGGATTCCTCGGCTACTTCTCACCTTCCAGTGCGGGGGAGATTTCGTTCCCGGCGCCGCTGCTGGAGAAAGCCCTGGAGCTTTTGCGCCATCGCGGGCCGGATGATGCCGGTGTGGAAAGCGGGCCGGGCTGGTGGATGGGTTTCCGGCGGCTCGCGATCCTCGACTTGTCCGCGGCTGCGCATCAACCGATGTCATTCGGCGCGGGTCGGTGGCTGACGTTCAACGGCGAGATCTACAATTACCGGGAACTGCGGCGTGAATTCGACGAGAAGACCTTCCTTTCCAGTGGCGACACCGAGTTGCTCGGGTGGTTGATCGATCGCGACGGGGCGGAAGCGGCGCTGCGGAAACTCCGGGGGATGTTTGCAATCGCGTGGTGGGACAGCGAACGGCGAATCCTGACCCTTGCTCGCGATGCGTTTGGGATAAAGCCGCTCTACGTGCACGCGGATGAGAGCGGTGTTCTTGTTTCCTCGGAGATCGCGCCGCTGCGTTTTCTGCTCGGGGAGAGGTTGCGCGTGAGCCGGACCGCGGTCGGCCAGTACTTCCGCTGGGGTTCAGTCCAGGGGCCGGCGACGGTGCTGGAGTCCGTCGAGTCGCTTCTTCCGGGCGAAGTGCGGACGTGGTCCGGTAATGAGTTCAGCGGCAAACGCTATTTTGCACCGAAATGGCCGGCGAAGCGTGACTGGGTGAATGACGAAGGCGCGATTCGTGCCGAGGTGCGGGCGCGGGTGATCGACAGTGTGCGGCATCACTTGATCAGCGATGTGCCGGTGGGCGTCTTTCTGAGCGGGGGACTTGATTCGACCATCATCTGCGCGGCGATGAAGGAACTGGGGGTGCCGAAGATTCGTGCGTTCTCGGTGGGATACGAAGGTCCGGCGGGCGTCGAGGATGAGAGTGATGCGGCCCGGAAGACTGCCGAACATCTCGGCGTGGAGTTCAACGTCGAAAAGGTTTCATCGAAAGGATTGTTCGAGAGTTTTGATGACTTCATCACGCACCTCGATCAGCCGTCGGGCGATGCGCTGAATGTCTATCTCGTGTCCCGTGCGGCGTCGCGCCACGTGAAGGTGGCGCTGAGCGGGCTTGGGGCGGATGAGATGTTTGGCGGGTACAATCACTATCGCATGCTCAAGATCGCGATGGCGCTCCGTGCGTGGCGATTTGTTCCGGGGCGGGCGACCGTCGCGAAGCTCTTCGACTCGCTGCCGGCGCGGGCGAAGGTGAATCGCGCCGTGCGAACGCTGGCGTACATCACCGGAGCGCGGGGCGGCAGTGTGCCGGAGCTGTTTGCGTCCGCGCGGACCATCATGGCCTCGAATGATGTCCGGGCACTTCTCGGTGGCAGTGGTTCATCAAGCGGGGAGAATCTCTACCCGCGGGAGTGGCCGCAGTTGGCTGGCGGAATCGAACAGGCCGCGCCGGATTCGTGGCTGAATCAGATCCTCCTGCTCGAAACGCAGACATACCTGACAAACACGCTGCTGCGTGATGCGGACTGCATGAGCATGGCGCACTCGCTGGAGCTGCGGGTTCCGTTTGTGGATCTCGATGTCTTCACACTCGCCGGCCGCGTACCTCCCGGGCTGAAACTCGGGGCAAAGTCGGGCAAACTGATCCTGCGCGAGGCATTCAGGGATGTCCTGCCCCCGTGGATCTACGACGACCGGAAGAAGAAGACCTTCACCCTGCCGCTGATGCGGTGGCTGCGGGAACCGATCTGGAAAGACCGGGTGCATGACGTCCTTGGTTCGACGGCCTGCAAGGATCGCGGGTGGTTTGATCCGAAGGAGGTCGAGTCGCACCTTGGGGCGTTCCATTCGCTCGAAGAATCTGGAAAGCGCGTGTTCGTGTACAGCCAGCGCGTCTGGCAGATGTTCGTTCTCGAATCGTGGGCGCAGCGGCATTTGGATTCGGTGGTGAGGGAAAACCAATGAGCCCGGAAAAGCGATACCGCCTGCTGCAGGTGTTCAATCACTACTTGGAAAGCGGTGGCGAGGAGGCATCAGTGCACCGCATTTTCGATCTGCTGTCGTCTTCCATGGAAATCCACCGGTGCGCCTTTGAAAGCAGGGCGTGGAAGGGAACCGGTGCGCCTCCTGAGTGGCGTCAGGCGATCCTGATGATTCGTAATCCGGCCGCCCTCGAGATCCTGCGGCGGGAGCACGAGGCTGCTGAGGCGGACGCCTGGCTGGTACACAATGTTTTCCCCGTCGGCTCGGCCGCGATCTATCGCGCTGCGCTTAAGCGGAGGGTGCCGATCATCTACTACATCCATAATTTCCGCCCGTTTTCCGTGAACGGTTACCTCTGGGCCGGGGATAAAGTCGCCACGGGAGGACTGCGGCGCAATTTCTGGAAAGAGATCCGCCATGGGTCGTGGCAGGATTCCGTCGCGAAGACGGCGTGGCTCGCATTTGTCCTGACGCTGATGCACCAGCTCGGATGGTTCAAGGCGGTGAAGGCGTGGGTCGCGATTTCGGATTTCATGCGTGAGAAATTCATCGAGGCTGGTGTTCCCCGGGATGATGTTTTCACCGTTCGGCACTCGTGGCGGCCGATGGAAGCGCCGCCCCAGCCACGGGATGGCGGCTATTATCTGTTTCTCGGGCGGCTCATCCCGGCGAAGGGAATCCGCGTCCTTTTCGATGCGTGGCGGATTGTCCGGGAGCAACTCAGCGAGCGGGCTCCGAGACTGGTGATCGGCGGTGCGGGGCCGATGGAAGCGGAGGTCAGCGAGTTGGCGGCGCGGAATCCGCAGATTGAGTTCCGCGGGATCGTGAAGGGCGCCGAGAAAGATCAACTTCTCGGTGGCTGCCGGGCAATGATCGCGCCTTCACTGTGGTGGGAACCGCTGGGGTTGGTGACTTACGAGGCTTACGATTTCGCGAAGCCCATGCTTGCCGCACGCTCGGGAGGACTGACCGAAACGGTGGGAAATGGGCAGACTGGGTTTCTGCACGAGCCGGGAGACGCTGCGCAGCTCGCGCGTCAGGTGCTCGAACTCGATGCCTCCCCGCGGCGGCGCATCGAGATGGGCCAGGCCGGACGCGCCTGGCTGCTGGAGAACACGAGCGAAAAGGAATGGCTCCGGAAATTCACGCAGGTCGTCGAGTATGCGGTGCGAAAGGGGTAACGCGGGCAATCCTGCCCGCCGTTTACGTGGCGTTCAGGGGCTGGAAGGAGTTGGGGCGTCCCGCCCCAGTGTTTGACGATCCGGGGCGGGACGCCCCGGCTCCTCGATCCTCGTGGCGCATTCCGGTTTTTCGTGGCTTCCTGCTTCAAGAAGCTGAAGCTCTCGACTACATTCCGCCATGCGCAAATTCAAACTACTCATCCGCGCAGCCGGGCTGGCGGTCCTCCGGGCGCTCGGCACGACGATCGTGGATGCCGAAACCGGGGCACGCCTGGGACGGGCGTTTCTTTTTCCCTGGCGGGGCACCATCAAGGTGATCGGGCTGGAGACGCCGGTGCGGCCGGTCTTTCTGCCCCAGACGCGCCTGACTTACTGGAAGCAGGAACTCGGATTCACGACTCACCCGGCCCCGGATTATCCGCGTTGTGGAAAGGACTCTTAACGTCATCCTGACGCATCAGGCGCCGCAGTGCGTGGAGCGGATGCTTGGATGGTGGGCGGGGTTCGCGCCGCCGGAGAATATCCTGCTGGCTTTCGGGGGATCGGAGGCGGATTTCCGCGGCGTGGTGCATGAGCAGAAATTCTTCGTGGACGATCCGCGGCTCCGATCAAAGGACCACCAGCGCGAGATGCAGAGCTACACGTCGATTTTCCGGGAGGC
>JBEBGK010000574.1:0-3347 GCA_040081515.1 Chthoniobacteraceae bacterium | reverse complement strand
GAATATTGCCGTGCTGGAAAGCTGAAGGAAGTCAGCGAGTGGATTGCAGCCGGACACCCAATCGATCCTCCGCAAACTGCGAAGCGCACCCGGCGCCGGTCACCATTGGAGATCGCGATTGAAAAGGGGTTCTACGCACTCGCCGAGTTGCTGCTCGAAGGCGGGAGTGACCCCGCCGCGAACGGCGACATTCTCGCGTTCGCCGTTCGGCATCGGGAGGTGGAAATCGCGAAGCTGCTGCTCGATCGCGGCGCGTCCGCGCGTTCGGTCTGGGCGGACGACGTCTTCGATGGCGGCGCGGAGATGCTCAAGCTTTTCATAGGGCACGGCTTCGATCCGACGGCTGATCTGGCCTACTGCAACGCGCTCCTCAGTCACGTTCATCCCCTCCTCTTCGTGCTGAAGGAACACAAGGAGACGTTCCCGGATTTGCAGCGGCAGGCCGAGATCGCGCTCTGTCACCACTGCAAGAAGGGCAATCTTCGATCGGTAAGTTTGCTCTTGTGGGCGGGGGCGCGAGCGGATGCAGAAGTGCCGGATCCGGCCTACGACAACGATCCCGAAACGCTGACGACTCCATTGGAAGAAGCCGCCGGTGCAGGACACCTCGACGTTTTGAAGCGGCTGAAACCGCAGGATTTTCCAGATGTGCTCAAGAGGCTCACCGAGGCAGCCTGGTTGAATCCGTCACAGCAGCTGATCGATTATCTCATCAACCTTGGCGCACCCCTCAACACGAAGGCGGGCGGTGGATCGAAGGTTCTCGATCATTTGATCTGGAGGCTGGGATGGAATGCTCGGCCAACTTTCGGAACCCCGAACCCGGGTGAAATGGATGAGACCATGAAGCTCATCGAACATCTGGTAAACCGGGGAGCGAAGTGGATTTCTGACCCTGAGGAGAGCCTGCGGAATCAGCGCGCCCGTCTGCGCGACCTCGATCCCGGGCAGTTGGTGCGGCTGTTCAAAATCCTGAAAGAGGGTGGCGGCGCGAGTGTCGAGTTCCTAGAGTCGATCCTGGCATCGCCGCGCATGCGGACGCGACTCGGCGATCGGGTCAAAGGGCTCGAGGCCGTGCTCCATCCGCCACGCCCCAAACCTGCCCCCGTGGCCAAGACGGACCGGGAGATCGAGAAAACTGAACCAAAGCCGCGCCCGCCCCTCGCGGAGCTTTGCTCCCGAGCGGAGGAGATGCTTCTGGACATCGTGCGCCAAAGTCCGGCGCTTCATTTCACACGGAGCTGCGTCACCGGGACGATCTATGCACAGACTGCGAGACGACGCCTTGGCTTGCCGAAGGGCGATAACGAAGACCTCGCCCCGATTTTCAACAGAGCGGCCCAAAGCCTGAACAGGCGATTGAAGTCATTCTCGGTTGAAGCGGAGAAAAAGGAATGGCGGCGCAGTTGGGAACAATTCACCGCCCGGCTGACGGGCGATGCCGAGTGGCCGGATGCGGCGCGCGAGGCTTCGCAGGGCGCGGAATCGCCCAACGCGCATGGCCTGAGCGATGCCGGCACCCGCCTGCTCGAATTGGTTCGCACCAGCCCGCCCGATGTGGGGTTCACCGACGGGCGGACAATTGCATCGAAGATCGGCCTCCACGCGCGAGACCGGGATTTGGAGAGTTACCTGCGCGAGATCGCAACCAAGGCCGGGATTTCGCTTCGATGGGAAGTGAAGGGCGGGAAGTTTGACGTGTCGCGAGCCTACCGGATCTGGATCGAGGCTGATCAAGACCGGCGGACACAAAAATCACGCGGGCTCAATCCGCGCATCAAGGCGAACTTTGACCGCTACACCGGGGGCGATCTCGACGCTGCATGCGCGCTCATTCACGAGCTTGTCGTGAAGGCCGCGCCCACTGGCGCCGATCCGCTCTGTGTTCTCCGCATCACGTCGCATCGCGAGTTGGAGGAATGCTTTCCGGGATCTGGTGAGATCAACGGTGGGGCACTTGCTGAATTCTTTCACGCCGTGGCTTTCAATCAATCGGTGAAGCGCGGCTATGATTTCCGCGATGATGCGGACTGCTGGTTCCTCGAACTCGTTCCTGAAACCGACTGGGCAACGAGCATTGCCGCCATCCAGCACGAACTTTCGCAGCCTCCATTGGAGAAGCGTCTCGGTGTTTCTCCGGACGCGGCGAAGATCATCGCCTGGATCGAAACGCTGCAACCCGGGGAGTTGCTCTGTCGCTACACGCCGGTCGTGGAAGACGCGTGCGAGCGCCGGATTGGCATCTCCCAGCCTTGGGCACGTGAGAATTTCCCAGCTTACCTCGAAATGCTCGTCGATGAGATCAATGAAAACACGCACTACAATCTGAGGGTTCAGGCGTGGACCCACTATTCGCAGGTCAAATCGAGAATCCGGGTCGCGCACAAAAAGACAGACATGGAGGACGTTCTCAGGCGGCTGCACTGGATCGCGTGGAAGCGGGGAGTGTCGCTCGATCTCACTGCGACCGGGCAGGCACTCGAACGATTGCTCAGTGAGAAACGCCGAAGTTCCTCTGAAAGTTGACCGAACGAGTTCAGGGAGTGCGTCGCGAAACTCCCAGTCTCCAAGCGCTCACTCCGCGATTTGCCGCGTGCGGAGTGAAACACTCTTCCCCTTTGCCATTACGATTGGGCGGGATATTTTGCCGGTATGAACGTCGAAGAACTCAAAGCTGAGGCCGCCAAGCTTCCGCCGAATGATCGTTTTGCGCTCGCGGAGTGGATCGAGCAGAACGAGGACATTCGCGAGTTGCGCCATGCGGCGCTCATTCGGGAAATTGCAGTCGGACTCGGTCAGCTTGATCGTGGGGAGTGCGTCGAGTGCAAGGACGATGCGGAGTTCCGCTCTTTCTTCGACGGCGTGAAGGCCCGCGGACGTGAGATGTTCGGCGCGCGGAAGAATTCCGCGGTGTGAGCCTCTACCGGATTGCGCGTGTTGCGCAGGGCGACCTCGATGAAATCTGGGTCCACATCGGCTCCTTCGCCGTGAACGCCGCTGACCACTGGTTTGATTCCCTAGAACGGCGTTCCACTCTTCTCACGAAGCAACGCCGAGCCGGGCAGGCACGCCCCGATCTCGCCGCGGGCGAGCGCGTTGCGGACATGCTGGATGACTTCGTTACTGATCATTGGGACCTCCTTTCTATTTTGATTTTTCGTTTGTTGTGACGAGGGGTGAAAATGAATGCGGCTTTGCCAATCGCCGGTTGCTCCGCTATAAAGGGGTTCATGCCATCAGTCGCCGAAACCGCCCCTCATATCGTCCGCGACGACCGCGGTGTGGCGTGGGTGGACGATACGAATGTGAAAGTCGTCGAACTCGCGCTGGATCATCTCGCCTACGGG
>JBEBGK010000573.1:0-3348 GCA_040081515.1 Chthoniobacteraceae bacterium | reverse complement strand
ATGTCGTATTTCCGATCGGGGAGAAAGTCGGGCGGCAGGTAGCGCTTCACCGCGGCGCTGTGCGGGGAGATCGAATCCGGGGGCGCCTCGTATTTCAGCCGCTTGAGCTGCATGGTCACCGTGCCGAGGCGGATGGTCTGGTTCGGGAAGAGGCGCGTGTTCTCCGCGATCTTGCGGTCGGCGACGTAGGTTCCGTTTGAGCTGCCGAGATCCTCGATGAGCGCATGATCGAAGTTCACCGTGAGTTTCGCGTGCCTGCGCGAGACGCCGTCCACGGGCAGAACGAGGCAGCATCCCGCTTCGCGCCCGATGACGTAGTCGCCTGGCGTGACTTTGGTGCGGAGAAGCTCCACGCCGTCCTTGGTGACGATGATTTCGGTTTCAGGTGCGTTCATGCGGGATGCGCCTTCAATGCGCATCAACTACCAGAGCCACCGTTAGGCGACAAACTGATTCGCTCTCCTGTGGCTGAGGCCGTGCTTTTCTGCCATATCACGCTGGTGAAAATCCTACGACGCCTTCCGTTTTTTCTGCTCCTCGCCGCCCCGCTCTTTGCGGCACAGATCGAAGTGCTCGAAGTCCGCAGTGCGAAATTGAAGGGAAATCCGCTTGGGGATCCGAGCACACGCCGTGTCGCGATGCTCGTGCCGGACGCGAGTAAACGCGAAGCGCCGCTACCGCTCGTGATCTACCTGCCTGGCTGGGGCGGTTCGTCCGAGGATGTGATCGCGCAGGGCGGCGGCTGGCTCGCGCAGGTGGTGGACAAGATGGCGGGCGCGGGTCTCGCGCTGCGCATCGCGGTGGTGGACGGGAAGTCGCGCTACGGCGGCAGCCAGTTCCTGAATTCCGGTGCGACGGGCGAATATGCGGACTACATCGCGGAGGAAATCGCGCCTGCCGTCGATGCACGCTACGCGCTGGCAAAAGAGGTCGCGTTTCCGCGCATCATCGCCGGGCATTCGAGCGGCGGCTACGGCGCGCTCATGCTCGCGATTTCGCGGCACGCGCAGTTTGCGGCGGTGGTGGCGCTCTCGCCGGACAGCGATTTTGAAGTCACGCACAAGCCCATCGTCTCGCAGCCATCCGTGCGCGCGATCACGCCGGCGGAAATCGAGCGCGTGATGAGCGAAGGTGGAAAGGCGCGGCTGCCTGGCGACGGGCTCGCGCACATGGTCATGGGCCTCTGCGCGAACTACGCGCCGGTCGCCGGGAAGCCGGGGCGCTTCGAGTGGCTGTACGACGGGAGCGGAAAATTCCGCCAGGAGGCTTGGCAGCGCTGGCTCGATCTCGATCCGCTGCACGTCGTGCGCAAGCGCGCGGATGCCTTTGCGCCCGTGCAGCGCATTTACCTCGATGGTGCGGAGCACGATGAATTCGGCGCGAACATCGGCGCGCGAAAAATCCACGACGTGCTGCGCGGGCGGAAGTCGCCCGTCACATTCTACGAATCGCCCGGCCACCACAGCGACCGTCTCGCCGAGCGGCTCGTGCGCGGGCTCGGCTGGGTGCTTGGGAAATAGCGCGGCGGGTCAGCGGACGACGCCGAATTCCGCTCGGCGGTTTTTCGCCCACGCGCCCTCGCCGGAGCCGGAGTCCGCGGGCAGTTCCGCGCCGAAGCTGACGGTCTGCAGCCGGTTCGCAGGCACGCCGAGCTTGATCAATTCCTCGCGCACTGTGAGCGCGCGGCGCTCGCCGAGGCCGCGGTTATATTCGGGCGTGCCGCGCTCGTCGGTGAAGCCGGCGATGATGATGCTGTTGCGCTCGCTGCGGCAGAAATCCGCGACGGCCTGCAGCTTCGGGCGCTCGCCTGCGCCGACAGACGAGCTGTCGAACGCAAAATGCACCGGCGAGAATCGCGAGCGATCCACATTCGAGCCGAGGAATGATGCGCCCTCGATGCGTTCTGGCAGGGAGGAACCGAGCGGCGTGCCGTTCACGCTGTCGCTGTCCGAGCCGCCGCCATCTTTCTTACCCGTCGTGGAGCAGGCTGCGAGGGCGAACGTGGCGAACAGGCCGAGGAGGCGGAAGGTTTTCATCATGCAGAGTGGTGTGGCACTTTCATCGCCGCAGTCGAGGCAAAACCCGGGATGCACGGCTGCCGTGAACGGCCCGGGGGCGATTCATTCCGTCTGCGTATCGCTTGAAAATGAATCGAAAGAATCGTTGCGATATTTTTATCTTTGCTCCAAATAGGACCACTCAGTCTCCCCCCGCTGAAACCTCATCCCCAATGAGTCCCTCCCCACGAACGACGCGGCATCGTGCCAGCTCACGCATGCTTGCGTTCGCCCTTTTGCTGGCCGCGATTTTCCTCGCCGGGCGGTCTCCTGATCGCATCCGTGCGGCGGTGCAGGGGACGGATGCCGCACCGAAGGTGAAGGCGTTCAGGAACAGCATCCTGATTCTGGTCACGCGGAACCCGAGCGATCCCTGGGCGGTCTCCGAGGTCGAGGGGATGCTCCGTTTCTTCCAGGATCAGGAGCCGGCGATTTCGCCGACCGTCGAATACATGGACTGGCAGAACAACGCCGGGGAGGAGCAGGAAAACCGGATGGCCGACTACTACGCGGCGAAATACGCGGACCGGAAAATCACCACGATCATCGCGCATGGGCCGCAGGCGCCGATTTTCCTGATGAAGTTCCGGGACCGTCTGTTCCCGGGCGCGCAGGGTGTCTTTTGCGGCGTGCGCCGTGCGGAAAAGGATCTGCCCCCCTGGCTCACCGGCGTCCTCGAGGTGAATGACGCGCCGGGCAGTTTCCGGCTGGCGCGCGCGCTGCAGCCGAATCTCCAGCGCCTCGTGGTGCTGGAGGATTCCACCAATTCGGGCCGCGCCCAGCAGCAGAGCATCCTGGAAGCGTGCGCGGCTGAGGCACCGGAAGTGCGCGTTGACTTGCTGAAGACGGAAAATGTCCAGCAGCTCTTCGAGACGGTCGAATCCCTCCCGCAGGGCACCGCGGTGCTGATGACGCGCGCACGGCTTGCGAGGCAGTTCATGGTCGAGCTGCGTGCGCGATGCCCCGTGCCGATCTATGGGCTGCGTTCGCCGCTGCATCTGCCTGGAATCCTCGGCGGCTCGCTGCTCAATGGCGAGGAGCACGGTGCAGCCGCCGCGGAGATCGCGTTGCGGCTTTTTCGCGGCGAGCCTGCAGAGATGATCGCCGTGACGGCCAATCCTCCGCACCGGTTCGTGGTCCATCACGATCAAATGATCCGTTTCGGCTTCCCGCTCAGCGCCCTGCCGGAGGGCACCGAGGTCCTCGGCGAACCGCCCGGCGTCCTGGAAACGCACGGGCGGCTGATGGTCATGGTCACCTCGATCGTGCTGGTGCTGCTCGCAGCGGTGTT
>JBEBGK010000572.1:0-3352 GCA_040081515.1 Chthoniobacteraceae bacterium | reverse complement strand
CCATCCCATGTCGATTTGTTCGACTACAAGCCGAAGCTCAGGGAGTGGCACGGCAGACAGATCCCGGACGAGGTCGTCGGCGGGCGCCGCTTCAGCACGATGACCGGCAACCAGGTCGAGCGCCCGGTGCTCGGCGAGATCACCAAGTTCGCACGGCATGGCAGGAGCGGTGCGTGGGTGAGCGATTTTCTTCCGCGTACGGCGGCGATCGCGGACGACCTGTGTTTCATCAAGTCCATGCACACGGAGGCCGTGAACCATGCGCCCGGCATCACGTTTTTCCTCACCGGCTCCGAGATGCCTGGACGCCCGAGCATGGGTGCATGGCTCACGTACGGCCTCGGCAGCGACACGCAGGAACTGCCGTCGTTCGTGGTGATGACCTCCCGCGACAAGGAGGCGAGCTGCGGCCAGATTTTCTACGACTTCTACTGGGGCAGCGGATTTCTTCCGTCGAAGTTTCAAGGCGTGAAATTCCGCGGCAGCGGCGACCCGGTGCTCTACCTCTCGAACCCCGACGGAATGAGCCGCGCGGTCCGCCGCGGGATCCTCGACGATCTTGCGAAGCTGAATGAGATGAAGCTGCGCGAGTTCGGCGACCCGGAGATCGCCACGCGCATCGCGCAATACGAGCTTGCCTACAAGATGCAGGCCAGCGTGCCCGAACTCACCGACCTTTCGAAGGAGCCGCAGTCCGTGCTCGACGCCTACGGCCCCGACGTGAAGCGGCAGGGTTCATTTGCCTACAATTGTCTGATGGCCCGCCGGCTCGCCGAGCGCGGCGTGAAGTTCATCCAGCTCATGCACGCCGGCTGGGATCAGCATCGCAACCTCAACACGCAGCTCAGAATCCAGTGCACCGACGTGGACGCCCCGAGCGCCGCGCTCGTGCAGGATCTCAAGCAACGCGGCCTGCTCGACGACACGCTCGTGATCTGGGGCGGGGAGTTCGGCCGCACCCCGTTTCTGCAGGGGAAGATTGAGGAGACCAAGCAATGGGGCCGCGACCATCATCCCTATGCGTTCACGGTCTGGATGGCGGGCGGCGGGGTGAAGCCCGGCGTCACCTACGGCGCGAGCGATGAATTCGGCTTCAATGCCATCGACGACAAGGTTCACGTCCACGATTTCCAGGCCACGGTGCTGCATTTGCTCGGCATCGATCACGAGCGCCTCACCTACAAATTCCAGGGCCGCTACTTCCGCCTGACGGACGTGCATGGGCACGTGGTGAAGGGTGTGCTGGCATAGTCTCGGCTCCGGCTCCTGCGAGGGGAACGGTGAGAACTTGTGAGGCGCTTTATCACATGAGCCCGGGGCGCGTTCCGGTCTCTGAAAGCCCGGTGCGCCGGGGATCGCTGGCGGAATCAGCCGCGAATCGCTCGTCGAGCGGCACTCGCGTGATTCATGGCTTCCTCGGGCGCGGCAGGAGGTTGCCGTCTTTGTCCACGACCGTGCCACCGAAGTACGGGTAGTGATCCCAGACGTCGCACGCGGGATCAACGCGCGGGTCGGCGGTGTCGCGCATCCATTGCTCCACGCGGGCACGGAGTTCCTTTTTGGCAGCCGCGTATTCCTCGCGTCCGGCCACATTGGTGAGCTGGGCCGGATCTTTCGCGAGATCGTACAACTCCTCCCCCGGACGTTTGCCAAAACTCAGCTCGTGGAACTTTCCCATCTGCGGCTCCGATTGACGGGCAAGGATGACTTCCTTGGCCCGCGTGCCGTCAACATCCCCGTAGTTTCCGACCGCGAACCACGCCTTCGGATCGCCCGCGGGCCAGCGGTCGGCCCGGATGTTCCAGAGGTAAAGAAAGCCCCTCGTGCGAACGCCGCGGATGGGATAGCTGAGATTGCCGCGCCGCACATTTGCATGGCGCTCCCGCTCGACGAAGACGTGATCCCGCGGCGCCGCGGCCGGCATTCCCAGCAGCACGTCCGCGAAGCTGCGCCCGGTCATCTCCGGTGCCGGCTGGAGACCTGCGAGCTGGAGAAATGTCGGCGCGAGATCCGTGAGGCTCACAAAGTCCTCCACCTCGCGGCCGGGCCGGAGGCGCGACCCCCAGCGCACCGCGAGCGGCACGCGCGTGCCGGTGTCGTAGCAGTTTGCGAGGCCGCGGGGCATCTGCCAGCCGTTGTCGCTGGTGTAAAAGATGGCCGTCGATTCGAGCGCGCCCGCTTTCTCGAGAAGTGCGATCGTCTTGCCAAAGCTCGCGTCCATTTTCTCCGCGCCGGCATAGTAGGCGAGCATGTCGGCGCGGACCGCGGCCGTGTCCGGCAGCATTGGCGGCACGACGATCCTGGCGGGGTCGGGCCCGCCGCCGCCGGTGGTGTTGTAGCGCCACTGGTGCAACGCCGTGCTCACATCGCCGTGCCAGAAGAAGAACGGCTTCGCCGGATCGCGCTTCGTCATGAATTCGCCGAAGCTTGTGAACTTCCTGCCTGCGGGGTTCTCCGGGCGGCCGTACTCCTGGTGCCGCCCCGGCGACCAGCCCTTGCCGGTGAAGCCCACCTCGTAGCCCGAGGCCTCGAGCATTTCCGTGAAGACCTTCAGCTTCTGCGGGAACGCGCTCCAAAGGCTCGCGGCGTCCTCGAGTTGATGCGCCACGCGGCCGGTGAGCATCGAAGAGCGTGTGGGCGAGCACGACGGCACCGGACAGAAGGCGTGGCGGAAAAGGACACCCTCACGCGCAATGCGATCGAACACCGGGGTGCGCACGACTGGATCCCCGAGGATGCCGGCGTGCGGCCACGACCAGTTGTCGCCGAGTGCGAGCAGGATGTTCGGACGATCCGGGGGCTGTGCCGCGCCGGCGCTGATGCAGGCCTCGCACAGCAGCAACGCGAGGACTGGAATTGTCACGAGGGCTTTCCATGCGAGAGGAATGCACGCGGCCCGCTGCCGAAGATTCTGGGTCGCTCCGCGTGTGGGAGCACACCTGGACGAATTGTGTGCGAAGGATGCCTTCTTCATGCGATCGCCTGCTGACGCGCGAGGGAAGGGAAGTGGAGGGAAACCCCGTTCTGCCTGACCGGTTACGGCTTGGCGGCGGCCTTGATGCTGAAGTCGTCGTAATGCACGTCCACCGCGTTCGTCGTGAGGCTCACGAGTGATTTCGTGTCATGCGCGATGCCGAGCGATTTGAAGCTGCCGACGTTCGCTCCGTCGATGCTCACCGTCAGTTCGTCGCCGCTCGTCCGCACCACGAGTGTGTGCCAGCCCTGCAACGCGATTTTCGCCGGGAAGCGCTTTGCCTTCGACTCGAGCGACTTTTTCTCCTCGGGCGTGAGTTGATTCGCCTTCTTGCGGTCGTAGAGGCCGCCGGTGCGATCGAAGCCGCCCGTCTTCGCG
>JBEBGK010000571.1:0-3352 GCA_040081515.1 Chthoniobacteraceae bacterium | reverse complement strand
GCCTTACCTGATCGGGCGCATGGACCAGTGCTACGAGCACATTCCGGCCTGCCGCACCAAGATCATCGAGAAGCCCAGCCTGCATGCGCGCCGGATATTTGCCGACTCGGTTGTGTTCACCGATGAGGCGCTGGCGATGGCGGTGAATGTATTCGGCTCGGGCAATGTGCTGTACGGGTCGGACTACCCGCACACCATCGGCGACCCGATCGGCTGCCTGGCGCGGGTTGATCGGCTGCCGGATGGCGTGCGCGACAGGGTACGCGGACGCAACTCCGAGAGGATCTTCGACTTCGGTTAGCCGCTGGGAGCGCCGAGACGTTCGGCGCGGCGGACGCAGCGCTCCATGAAGCCGCTGCGGTGTTGCTCGGGGAACGCGTAAAGCTGCTATTCGACTAGCTGCAAGACCGCCCGAGCTCCGCTTCTAGGTGAAGGTGACGAGCCTCTCCTCGCTCATCTCGCGAATTGCGTAACGTGGCCCTTCGCGCCCGAATCCGCTGTCCTTCGATCCCCCGAACGGCATTAGGTCGGCGCGCGAACTGGAGGCTTCGTTGATATGGACCGCACCCACTTTTAAGCTCCTCGCCGCCAGTAGCGCGTGCTGCACCATGCCTGTGAACACTCCGGTGGACAGTCCGTAGGGTGAGTCGTTGACAATTGTCAGGGCATCCTCAAACCGCTCAAAGGGGACAACCGAAAGAACTGGGCCGAAGACTTCTTCCTTTCTGACCTTCATCTGCGGCGAAGTTTCTGTCAGCAAAGTTGGAGTGACGACTGACTTGATACGGCCGCCGCCGACTAGCCGCCTAGCGCCTTGGGACACGGCTTCCTCGATCCATGCGTCGACCCGGATCGCCGCGGCCTCGTTGATAAGTGGCCCCACGGTGCATCCCCGCATGCGCGGGTCGCCGAACTTGAGCGAGGAGACCTGGTCCCGGAGGAGCGCCACGACGGGTTCCAGTTCTCGGCGATGTACCAGGAGATTCTGAACCGACGTGCAAACTTGGCCGGCTTTCCGGTAGGAGGCGGCGATATCGCTCCCCGCGTCCACGATGGTATGGGCGATGCTCCCGAGTTCCATCTGGCTGCGCCGCAGGCCGATGGAGCGCTGGATCTGCCGTCCCACGTCAGTGCTACCCGTGAACGCAAAAAATTGGATGTCGCGCTCGTCGAGAAGCCATTTGCCCACCTCCGCGCCGCCGTGGACCACGGCCAGAAGCCCTGGAGGAAGCCCCGCTTCGAGGAGGACCTCCGCCAGAAGGTTCGCGGTCTGGGGTGTATAGAGGGAGGGCTTTAGCACAACGGCGTTTCCCGCAGCGAACGCCGGAGCGATCTTGTGCGCCACGGTGTTCAACGGCGAGTTGAAGGGCGTGATCGCGCAAACCACACCGAGCGGCACACGAAGTGTGAACCCCAAGCGTCCAGACTGACCCGGCGCACCCTCCATCGGCACCATCTCCCCGCAAAGGCGGCGGGCTTCTTCCGCGCACAGGAGCAGGGTTTGCGAGCAGCGATTCACCTCGCTTTCAGCGTCGCTTTCAGTAAAGCCCGCCTCCGTCTGCATGGTGGCCACGAACTGGCTGCGCCGCGCCAATAGTAGCGAGGAAGCTCGATTGAGGATCGCGCCCCGCTCGTGAGGGCCCGGTGCGCCCGCAGCGGCTGCGGCCGCTGCGCTCCGCGCGGCTTCAGCAACCTGTGCACGAGCCGCCAGGCCGATCTCGGACACGACTTCGCCCGAGAACTTGTCCCTAAGCAGCTCGCTGCCGGCCGTTCCGTCGTGCCACGTCCCGTTGAGCAACGAACGGACAGTGGGGGTTATTGATTCTCTGTGCATGCACATTCCCCTCGGATACCCAAGGCTATTTCGGTTGAAGGCGTTAAAGGCGTGGAAAAATGCCGCGTGAGTAAGAGCGGCACAAACTATCTTGTAGAAAGACACCTAGAGGTGGATGGATGTGGTCGTCCACATCAAGCCATCCTTACACAGATAATTTTTGACTGACCTTGACGATCTCGTGGGCCACTTTATCGATGGATGCCTGCTGGGAGGGATCTTTCAATGCCCCATCCGAATTAAAAGCCTGGTCCGCTTTTCCAACAGCCACTTGTATCGGCAAAACAATTACGCCGATATTCCCAAGCAAAGAACGCACGGTCACAAGGCTGCGCAAACCGCCTAGAGCCCCGGGCGAGGCACTGACCAATCCCGCTACCTTGCCGTTAAAAACCGCCAGCGACGGCTCATCTTTTTCTTTGCGGGAAAGCCAGTCAATCGTATTTTTCAATAAAGGAGTGATGGAGCTATTGTATTCAGGGCAGGAAATCAACATGCCCTGGTGCGCCTTAAACAATTCCTTTAACTTTCTCGCGTTGGCTGGAATGCCTTGTTCTTCTTCCAAATCGCCGTTGTATAAAGGCATCTCGTAATCTTTTAAATCAATCCAAGTGACCTCACCTCCAGCCTTGGTCACGGCCTGGGCCGCCACTTTGGAAAGCTTCTTGTTATATGATTCACGTCGCGTGCTGCCGGCAAAAACCAAAATCCTAGGCATAGGCCCTCTTAAATAAAAAGCCCCGCTTGTTTAAAGATGAGGGCTCAACTATCAGTGGTGGTCGGCTTCTTGAAAGGGCAATCCGGGAAGCAGATTTTTGCACCTTAGCTGGAACGACTACGATATCGTGTGGTTGCATAACCTCCGTCAACGGAGATTACGTCGCCGGTGACAAAGCTCGCATCGTCAGAGCATAGGAATGCCGCAGCCGCGGCGATCTCGTCCGCTCTTGCAGGTCTTTCGAGGGGTACGCTGTTCGACCAATTGCGCTGAAAAGCGGGGTCCTCAAAGCGAGCCTTAGTTCCCGGTGTGACCGTGAGCCCTGGATTGACAGCATTGACCCGGATACCAGTCGGACCTAACTCCACCGCCATCTGACGAGTTAGCGCGAGCACCGCGGCCTTCGCAATCGCGTAGGGAGCGTTGCCCTGCCGAGCTATTGTCCCCGCCGAAGAGGCGATATTGACGATGTTTCCACCTTGAGTCATGAAGCGAATAGCTGCTCTCGACAGCCGAAATACGCTTTTGAAGTTAATCTCTAAACAGAGGTCCAAATCATCATCCGTGGTTTCCAGGACCGTCCGCCAGTTTCCCCGACCAGCATTGTTTACGAGCGCATCGACTTTTCCAAACACTTCTATGCATTTGGAAAAGATTGCGGTAGGCGCCTCTCGGTTCACAAGATCGATTGAGAGGACAGTCATGTCGCCCTGATGGGATTGTTCGAATGCTGAGAGGAGCTGATTGTCCTTATCGACAGCGAGGACCCGAGCCCCTTCGCTGAGCAAACGCTCTGAGAT
>JBEBGK010000570.1:0-3356 GCA_040081515.1 Chthoniobacteraceae bacterium | reverse complement strand
GACCATGCAGGCGCACGGTGCTCCGCCCTATCCGGAAGCCCTGCGCGAAGCGATTTTCAACGAAATCCCAAACGATCACCGTTGGGACTTCGGGCTTGGTGAATCGTCCGAGGTAGAGATTTGGAATCTCCTTCCGTCCGACGTCTGCTCAGTGGAATCGCATGAACGCGAGACGCGTGAAGCGCGTGCGATTGCGCGTGCGGAAGAAAAGAGGCGGCAGGAGAAACTGCGGCAAAACATGAATGAAGGCTTCACAGAGAACCTTCGCGAGATTGCTGAGCGGGAACTTGCCCAATACCTCCTGAACCTTTGCGAGCGGCCCGATGTCCGTTTCACCCGATCCGGTGAGAGCCGCGGAGGCGAGCGCGCCCCCTGGTATTTCGTGCGCGTCGCCGACGCGATCCTGCGCTTCATCGATCGCCGCAAGTTGGAAATCGCGGCGACGATCGCCGAGACGGCCGTCTCGCGGGAAATCTTTCACTGGCTCGGCAAGGCGCGCACCACGGCCCGGAGTATCGTCATTTCTGGCAACTCCCGCTTTGGCAAGACAGAGGCCGTGCGCGCGTGGGCGGCAATGAATCCCGGCCTTGCGCGAATCGTCGAAACTCCCGCAGCGGGTGGAGAAGGCGACTTCCTCCGCGCCATCGCCGACGCTCTCGGGATCGAACGCGGGGCCGGCCAGCGCGGACACGAACTCCGGGAACAAATCGAGTTCGTGTTGAAGCAATTTCGCCCGGTCCTGATTTTTGAAGAGGCGTCGTTTCTGTATCCCGCGAACTTCTCCAAAAACACGATGCCGGCGCGACTGAATTGGGTCCGTCGCAGCGTCATGGATCGCGAGATTCCATGCGCCTTCGTGTGGACGCCACAGACCCACCGCGACGCGCGCAACCGCTTTCTGAAAGCTACGAACTTTGCGATAGAGCAGTTCGACGGTCGGATTCTCCGCACCGTGAATCTCCCTGCCGAGATCCCACGCGAAGATCATCTCGCCATTGCCCGGATTCACTTCCGCGAGCTGCCTAAGGACCGTCGCGAAGTCTTCTCCCAATTGATTGTTGGAAATGTCACCGCGCTGGAACGGAATTACTGTTCCGATGTCTCCAACATTGCAGCGCTGACTTACTCGAACGCGGCGGACGCCGGCCGTGCCATTCCCAACTTGGAAGACATCAAAGCCGCGATCGCCGATGTCCTGCCCACCGCCACCGCGCTGCCGGGTCCGGCGCCGGCCCGCTCCCGCAAGTGCTCTGCATCCCCAGCGCCGCTCAGAACGAGCCTTGAATCGCCATTGCAGACCTCCTGCAATGCCCGTGAAACCCGTTCTCCCGGCATTGGCGCCGGCGACGATAGCGGCCTTGTGGAACATTCCCAATTTCCGCCCGAAAGCCGCAGTTCAGCAGCCGCACCTCTGCCCGCTTAGGGTCGCGAAATCCAAAACCTTTGCGAGCCGCTGAATAAGCGGCCCTTTCCATTTGGAGGCGTCGTTTGGACATCCGGAGCCCAAAATCGGGACAAGTTTTCCGCGAGGCTACAGGGATGAGAGCGCACTGATAAGTTGTCCCGATCTCTTAAAACGGCGGAAGATCCCATAAATGGCCTTAAAAGTCCCGTCCGCAAAGGGTTGAGGGCGTTCCGTCCCGCGACTTCCCAGCTGAGAAGTTGTCCCGCTTTCGGAGCCTGCCCGAGAACTTGTCCCGGTCGAAGGAGAACGCTCCACAGAGGAGTTTGGACATGGCGACCCCAAAAACGGGACACTTATCAGTGTGGCTCAGGTGTGCGGTGTCCGTGACTTTTCGCCTGAAATTCACAAGCCGGAGGGCTTCCGACCGGGCGTTTCCGGCGCTTTGCAGCTCCGCTGAACACGGTCTGCACGGTCCGTGCAGAGCCGTTTCCCCTGCTTGTGGAACATTTCCGAAAACCACCGCAGCCGGTCACACGTTTTCGGCCTGGAAGCGCCAAAACTCCTCCCCGTTCAGAATCCGCCCGATCAGCTCCACCGTCCGGCCGGCGCTCGCCGCCAGCCCGTCGAGTGAATCGTTGGCCACGGTGCCGCGCAGCATCCCGCTGCCGAGCTGCGCCGGCTCGCCGAGGTGGACGAGGAGCTTGCCAGGCTGAAAGCCGAGACCACCGAAGAAAACCGACCATGAGAGAAGCTGCCGACTATTCCCCGATCCGTCCCGAGTTGGTAGCCGCGAAGCTCGATCGCATCCGCAACTTCGAACATCCGGAACTTCGGTCTGAAATGACCGCCCAGCCCCGGCTGGCGGAAGTGCTTTGGTTCCTGGCATTCGTATCGCGGAATGAGAACTATCCCGGCGGACTGCGGAAATTCTCCTGCGATCTGATCGCGCAATCCACCGATCTACTCGGCACCGCGACCATGCAGGCGCACGGCGCTCCGCCGTACCCCGAAGCCTTGCGCGAAGCGATTTTCAACGAGATCCCAAACGAGCACCGTTGGGAATTCGGGCTTGGTGAATCGTCCGAGGTAGAGTATTTCGATTTTGTCCTAGACAAACGGGACGGCGAGTTGGAACAAGCGGAACGCGCCGCTCGCAGGGAGCGTGAGGAAAAAGAGTCGCTGACAAAGATGCGGCACGTGATGAGAGACGGCTTTCTTGAGTATCTCCAGCCGGTTGCCGTGGCGGGACTTCCCCAATACCTCACCGATCTTTGCGAGCGCCCGGATGTCCGGTTCACGCGGCCGAACCTGATCAGGGGAGGCCAGCGCGCGCCCTGGTATTTTCCAAGGATTGCCGACGCGATCCTTCGCTTCATCGATCGCCGCAAGGTGGAAATCGCCGCAACGATCGCCGAGACGGCCATTTCGCGTGAAATCTTTCACTGGCTCGGCAAGGCCCGAGCCACGGATCGCAGCATCGTGATTTCTGGCAACTCCCGATTTGGAAAGACTGAGGCCGTGCGCGCATGGGCGGCGATGAATCCTGGCCTCGCGCGAATCGTCGAAACCCCCGCATCCGGCGGCGAAGGTGAATTGCTCCGCGCCGTCGCCAGGGCACTTGGGATCGAGACCGGCGCGCGCCAGCGTGGGCACGAATTACGCGGACAGATTGAGTTCGTCTTGCAGCAATTCCGGCCGGTCCTGATGTTTGAAGAGGCGTCGTTTCTCTACCCCGCCGCCTTTTCCAGAAACACGATGCCGGCACGGCTGAATTGGGTCCGCCGCAACGTCATGGATCGCGATATTCCCTGTGCATTTGTGTGGACGCCGCAGACCCACCGCGACGCGCGCAGCCGTTTTCTAAAGGCGACAAACTTCGCGATCGAGCAGTTCGACGGGCGGATTCTCCGCACTGTGCATCTCCCGGCCGAAATCCCACGGGAAGACCTTC
>JBEBGK010000569.1:0-3356 GCA_040081515.1 Chthoniobacteraceae bacterium | reverse complement strand
ATGAAGATGCTCATGGCCCAGCCGCTGATTTTCCCCTGCGTCAGCGTATCGACTCCCGGCGAGAGCGCTTTTACCGCGTTGTCGCGCGCAAGGATGAAGAGCTGCTGGTCGAGGCAGTCGAAGCACCACGCGGCGGAAGCGACGAAGAAGACGAACCAATGGTAGCCGTTGAGCTGTTTCCACCAAGGGAGGCTGGGGTGTTCGGACATGGCGCCGCGGAGAGTGACGGCGCGCCCCGCGCACGGCTAGGAAAAAGTCCCGCGTGTAGCCGCCGACGTGAGGAGGCGGGCTGACTATGTTCCGCATTGCGCGGCGTTTTGCCTGCCTCGTCAACAGACTGGGTGAATCATCACCGTTCAGGTGCCACCGGGCGGCGCTCCCAATGTGGAGCCGACGACCCGTCGGCAGGCAGGATGGGCGCAGGCGGCGGGATGGCGCGGAGCTGGACGCGGTGCGAGTCCGCGTGCGCTCTCCGAAGCGACAGCACCGGGCCGACAGATTGTCGGCCCCACATTGCGTGAGCACCCCCGCTTGCAAATTTTGCCCGTTCCTTCCGAGCGTGTGTGAAAAGTCCGCGTTCCGGTGCTGCCGGGCGGCGCTCCCAATGTGGAGCCGACGACCCGTCGGCAGGCAGGATGGGCGCAGGCGGCGGGATGGCGCGGAGCAGGACGCGGTGCGAATCCGCGTGCGCGTGCTCCGAAGCGAAGGATCGGGCCGACAGATTGTCGGCCCCACATTGTCCGCCCACCTCCTTCCGTTTGCCGCTACTTGCGCTTGCCGCGCTTCGGCACTTTCAAGGACTTGAACTTCCTCGTGAGGTTTGTGAGCGATTCCTCGATGCCCATGCGCTCGAGCGACGTCGCCCCGACAAAGCCGACGGCGTCGGTATTCTGAATCACGCGCGCGGCGTCCTCGGGGGTGTTGATCGGTCCGCCGTGGCAGAGGAAGAAGATGTCCTTCCGCACATGGGTCGCGGCGTCGATGATCTCCTGCGTGCGCTTGAGCGTGAAGTCCCACGAGACGACGGCCTTTTTCACGCCGATACTCCCGCCGACGGTCGTGCCGACGTGCGCGATGATCGCGTCCGCACCGGCCTTCGCCATTTCCACCGCCTCCTCGGGCGAGCCGACATAGACGACGCTGAAAAGATCCATGCGCCGCGCGAGCGCGACCATCTCGAATTCCTTCTTCACGCTCATGCCCGTCTCTTCGAGCACGCCGCGGAAGTGGCCGTCCACGATCGTGTGCGTGGGGAAATTGTTCACGCCGGAGAAGCCCATCTCCTTCACCTTGCCGAGCCAGTGCCACATGCGCCGGCGCGGGTCCGTCGCGTGGACGCCGCAAATCACCGGGCATTCCTCGACGACGGGCAGCACTTCAAATTCGCCGATCTCCATCGCGATGGCGTTCGCGTCGCCGTAAGCCATCATGCCCGCGGTAGAACCGTGGCCCATCATGCGGAAGCGCCCGCTATTATAGATGATGATGAGGTCGGCACCGCCCTTCTCGATGAACTTCGCCGAGATACCCGTCCCCGCGCCGCCAGCGATGATGGCGTTGCCATTCTTCAGCGTCGCGCGCAGGCGATCTACGACTTCTTTGCGCGTGTAGGGATTTCCTTTTCCGGTCCAGGGATTCGGCATGTACGTGGGTGGTGAGAGTTTGTTTCGGGTAAAAGCGCGACCCTAGCGCACGGCGAAGCAAACTGGGAAGCGCACGAATGCACCATCCGCTATCGGGGATGCACGGTTGAAGTCAGCCTCGACGAGCCGAATGAATCCGCCAAGAAGAGCCATGAGCATTTCCTCAGAATTCGCAAAAGAGTTTGCATCGTTCCCCGCCGCGCTTCGGGAACTCGTCGAGGCGGAACTCGCTGCGGGCAATGCCATCGCCGCCATCGAGCATGGTTTTCCAGCGGCGCCTTGCGGCGCGTCCATCAAACTCGCGCAAGCGGTGAATGACGAGCGTCGGAAATCCGGCGACGGCTTTACGTTTTACGCGCGCAACAACTCGAGCTACGCGGGCGAGTTCACGACAGCGGAGCGGCATTTCTTCGTCCTCGAACCGCCGTTGCCGCCAGAACCGAAGCCGGACATGGATGCCATCCGCAAGGCCTACGAGCCGAGACCCAGCCTGTTCGTGCAACCCGCAAAGCGCCGTGTGGGCGCAGCGGTGGGAAAGCCGCGCGCAAAGCGGAAGTCCGCAGCCAGCCCGAGCGGAAAATCCGACGGCGCGGATTCAGCACGACCGTTTACGAACACGGAGACCCCGACCGGATGGACGCGCGTGCTTCATTTTTGCGACAAGCGCGCGCCTCATGGGGTGCAGTTCGCGTTGGAACGCGTGGTGATGGCGCTGTTCACCACGCGCATGGACGGCGGCCAACTGCGCATGAATGCCACGGCCGATGTGAACGGCGCGCGTTACGACTTTACAATGCAGTTCGTCGCTTCGCTGAAGCACGAAAACCATTTCGTGCTGCACATCGTGGCGTCGTGGGGAGATTCGGAGATCCACCGCGACTATTTCCGCAAGTCCTCCGACGGCTGGTTTGCCATGTGGACGCGCGACCTGATGCGAGCCAGTCCGCCAACGATGAGCGAAAACCTGGCAGAGCATTACCAGAAACACTGCGACGCCGCGCTGAACGCGGAGCGGCATCTGGATTCCGTGGAGGCAGTGCAGCGCGCCATCGTGGAAGGAGTGAAGCGCGGCGGGAGTTTCGGCGACTCGCACAAGGAAGGCGGCACGAACATCTATTGGCGCGACGGGAAATTCGTCCGCTCGGACTACGGAGATTATCCGGACTTCCATGCCTACAAGGACGAAGCGGAGTTCCTGAAGATGCTCTGGCACTTTAGCCAGTTCGACGTGACGCGGAGCGCAGGCAAGCAAGGGCTCCCGGAATTCGACGCGTGGAAATTGATCCTGCGCCGGATGAGTCCGGAGTGAAAGCCGCCAAGCGGCCTACCGCAAGGACCCTGCAGTCAATCACACGCTCACTTCACCCACCCGTGCTGCTGGAGCCAGAAGACGAGGTCCTTGCCCCACGGGTGAACGTCGTCGGCGGGGACGCCGTTTTTACCCTGGCTGAGGCCGATGCCGTGCGGGCCGCGCTCGAAGACGTGGAAGTCGAAGACGATGCCGTTTTTCCGCAGCGCCTGCACGAAACGGAAGCTGTTCTCGGGGAGCACGGCCTTGTCCTCGCCGGTCGTCCACACGAAGCACGGCGGCGTGTCCTTGGTGACCTGTTTGTCGTTTGAGAGCAGCTCGACGAGCTTCGGGTCGGGCTCGGCGCCGAGGAGGTTTTTCTTCGAGCCGCCGTGCGTGACGCCGTCCTCCATGCTGATAACGCC
>JBEBGK010000568.1:0-3368 GCA_040081515.1 Chthoniobacteraceae bacterium | reverse complement strand
GGCTGCATGGTTTTTCATCGCGAGTTCGGCGGCGAGGCCAAGTGCCACGATCAGCGGGACCGGTAGGGTGCCGGGTCGAAGGCCACGCTCCTGGCCTCCTCCGAAAGCGATCGGCTTTAGCGGTGGACGGTCGAAGCCCCGTCGCCGCGTGATCAATGCACCAACGCCCTTTGGTCCATAGATTTTGTGCGCGCTCGCGCTGATGAGGTCGATTCGCTGATTCCGAAGCGGCTCGATCAGTTTTCCGAACGTCTGCGCAGCATCCACGTGAAAGTAGGCTGGGTGCTTTTCGAGAAGCGTGGCGATCTCCTCGATGGGCTGGATGACGCCCGTTTCGTTGTTCGCATGCATCACGGACACGAGAAGTGTGTCGGGACGCAGGGCTGTTTGGAGTCTCTCCGCTTCAATCCATCCACTGGCGTGTGGCCGGAGCAGTTCAATCTCAAACCCGCGGCGCTCCAGTTCTTCAAGCGGCTCCAGCACGGCCTTGTGCTCAATCTGCGTGCTGATGATGTGTCGCCGGCCGGATTGCTCGCCGAATGCAGCGAGACCGAGAATCGCGATGTTGTTGCTCTCGGTCGCCCCGCTCGTGAAAACCACCTCCTCGCGTTGCGCGCCGACGAGTGCAGCGACCTGGTCGCGCGCCTTCTGCACGGCTTGCTTCGCTCGCGCACCGAATTCGTGGGTCCGGCTGCCCGCGTTCCCGAACTCCTCCTCGAAAAAGCGCAGCATCTCCCGCTGCACCTCCGGCTCCATTGGAGTCGTCGCATTGCAATCGAGATACACTGGACGGCTGTTTGGTTCCGGTTTGTGTGTTTGCTTTTTATTTGACATACACGCCCAACGCGCTTCAATATGCCAAACATAGAGCGACAGGCAATCCCTGCGCAATCCCCATTTTCCAACGTTCACACCCGATGAAGAAACATCAAAGTCCGTATGCTCCGTTGATCTTTGCGGCAACCGGAGCCTCCGCCGAAGACCTGCCAAAAATCGAGACGATCATGCGGGAAGAAATCTTCCATAGCACGCTGGATTGGCAGACGGAAACGCAGTTCACCAAGGGTGCCATCCAAGCGTATCGTTTGCTCCGCGCCAACCGAGCACTGTACGAGATGCACTTCTCGCACTCGAAGGCGGTTTTTGAGGAAGCGCGGGCAGAGACGAGGAAGAACGAGACCGCAGCGGCCCTCGATCGGGCGATTGCCTCAGGAAAAAGCGAACGGGTCGCGAAACGCCGATTGGCCGACGAGAAGGCAGCGGAACGACTCGCCCTGGCACGACGCAAACGCGAAATCGCGGCACGATTCCTCGACCGAGTCACCGCGTTGCCTCAAGTTTGCTGATCCTAGAAAACAAGACGCATGGAATCACTTTCGACACTGAATTTCCCCGTCATTCGCGGCGTCCAAGCCGGCCACGAATACTACGTGGCGATGTGGACGCTGAGGATGCTGCGCCAACTCTCGATCTTCGACGAAAAAGAACTTCCACCCGAACTGCGGGCGCAGCGCGTCTTGAACAAAGCGCGGATCCCGGAAATGGCCGGCTACATCCTCGATAATCCGAAGGACTACGTCTTCTCTGCCATCACGGCGTCCATTGATTCCAAAGTCACCTTCGAGCCGATGCCGGGACAGGATCGCCTTGGGACGCTGAAGGTGCCGATGGATGCGAAGTTCATCATCAACGACGGCCAGCACCGCCGCGCCGCAATCCTCGCAGCTCTCGACCAGAAGCCGGAGCTGGCCTACGAGACCATCGCCGTCGTCTTCTTCCTCGATATCGGACTGTCGCGGTGCCAGCAGATGTTTGCGGATCTCAACCGATACGCCATCCGCCCTAGCCGCTCGCTGGGGTTGCTCTACGACCACCGGAACGACAAAGCCAAGCTTGCACGGCTCGTCGTGATGAAATCTGAAATCTTCCGTGACATCGTCGATTTGGAGAAAAGTTCGCTCGCCCTTCGCTCCCGGCGCCTTTTCACCCTCAGTGCATTCTTCAATGCGTGCGCTGACCTCGTCCAGGACTTGGCGACGGGAAACCTCGAGGAGGACGCGAAGCTCGCCCGTGATTATTGGGAGGCAGTCGCCCGGCAATTTCCTTCGTGGGCTCAGGTGCGCGCGGGACGGATGCCCGCCAGCGAAGTGCGCGAGGGCTACATCCATTCGCACGGCATCGCACTCCAGGCGCTCGGGAGAGCGGGGAATGCGTTGTTGAAAACATGGCCCGCAAAGTGGCGGGGAAAACTCAGCGTCCTTCAGGACATCGACTGGTCACGGGCAAACGCGAAGCTCTGGGAAGGCCGCGCATTGATCGGCGGGAAAGTATCGAAGGTTACAACGAACGTCACCTTGACCGCCAACGTCGTGAAACGCGCCCTCGGGTTGCCGCTGACCGAGGAAGAACAGCGTGTTGAAGATGCCTGCAATCGCCGCGGCCGATGATTTCAACATTTACGCAATACACAAAAAAAAAGACCTCCCGATGAAGCCCGTCCCTACTCCAGCTCCAGCCGCTCGCAAATCCGCATTTACCGAGCTTGGCTTGCCACGCACTGTTGCGCTATTGGCTGAGGAAATCCGTAAGCTTTATTGTGCGGACGATGTTCCGTGGATAATTGGCTACAGTGGCGGGAAGGATTCGACGGCCACGTTACAGCTCATCTGGTTCGCTCTCGCAGAACTGCCGATCGAGCGGCGCACCAAGACGGTTCACGTCATCAGCACCGATACGCTGGTGGAGAATCCCGTCGTGGCGGCATGGGTTCAAAAGTCGCACGAAGTGATGGGCCAGACGGCAAAGGCGGAAGCGATACCAAGTCGACCAAAGCGACTTACACCGAAGGTCGAAGACTCTTACTGGGTAAATCTCATCGGCAAGGGATACCCGGCTCCTCGACACAAGTTCCGCTGGTGCACGGAGCGGCTCAAAATCAAACCGTCTAACTCCTTCATCAACGGCATTGTTAAGGTGAGCGGAGAGGCGATTCTTGTGCTCGGGACTCGTAAGGCGGAGAGCGCGCGCCGCGCCGCCAATATGACCAAGCACGAGGCAGGGCGCGTCCGGGAACGTCTGAGTCCGAATTCGAGCCTGCCCGGTTCGCTCGTCTATACGCCGATCGAGGATTGGTCGAACGACGATGTTTGGATGTTCCTGATGCAGGTGCAAAATCCGTGGGGCTACAGCAACAAGGACTTGCTTGGTATGTATGCGGGCGCATCCGCTGACGGCGAATGCCCACTGGTCGTAGACACTAGCACGCCGAGTTGTGGTGATTCGCGCTTTGGCTGCTGGGTTTGCACGCTCGTTGAGCAAGACAAATCAATGACCGCGATGATCCGAAACGACGAAGAGATGTCTTGGAT
>JBEBGK010000567.1:0-3369 GCA_040081515.1 Chthoniobacteraceae bacterium | reverse complement strand
ATCAGGACCGCGAACTGCGCTCGCCGGAGGCCGATGCGACACGCGTGCGCATGAAGCAGGTCAAATCGCAGATCGCGGCGCTCGATACGAAACTCTCGGGCTTCGTGCCGCTCGCGAAATCTGGCGTTCAGCGTGCGATGGTCAACGCTCGCGAGAACGTGGATCGTTTTGCACCGCTGATGGCAAGGCGCGCGCGCTTCACGGTCCGCGAAACGAACAGCCTCGAGCCCTGCATCGATGAACTCGAGGTCTTCAGCACCGCAGGCGAAAATATCGCGCTCAACGCCGCCGTGACCGTGTCCGGCGAAAACGTGACCGCCGACACCCACGAGCAGCGCTTCGTGAACGACGGCAACTACGGCAACTCGCGGAGCTGGATGTCGAACGAGAAGGGCAAGGGCTGGGTGGAGATCGAGTTTGCCAAAGAGCACGAGATCGACCGGGTCGTGTGGGGCCGCGACCGCCTGGGCAAATACAAAGATCGCCTCGCCACGAGTTACGTCATCGAGGTGGCCGACGGCTCCGGCACTTGGAAGACCGTGGCGGAGTCCGACGACCGCGTGCGCTTCGACGCGCGTGATAGCAAGCAGCCCGCTTTTTCCACGCAGGGCCTTCGCAAAGACGAAGCCGCCGCGGCAAAGCTGCTGCTCGAACAAAAGCGTCAGCGCGAAGCCGAACTCAACCGCATGGATGCCGCACAGAAAGTCTTTGCCGGCATCTTCCGCACGCCGGACGAAATCCGCCTGCTCAATCGCGGCGACCCCGAGCAGCCGAAGGAGGAAATCATCCCTGCTGTGCTCAGTGCACTCGGAGACGTGAAGCTGGAGAAGCAAACGCCCGAGCAGCAACGACGCACCGCACTCGCCGAGTGGATCGCCAGCCCGCAGAACCCGCTCACCGCCCGCGTGATGGTGAACCGCATCTGGCAGGGCCACTTCGGCACCGGCCTCGTGCAGACGCCCAGCGACTTCGGCAACAATGGCATGAAGCCCTCGCACCCCGAACTGCTCGACTGGCTTGCGAGTGAGTTCATTCGCTCGGGCTGGAGCGTGAAGCACATGCACCGGCTCATCGTGCTGAGCGGGACGTATCGGCAAAGTAGCTTCGGCTTTAGCCGAACCGATGCGGCTAAAGCCGCAGCTACATTGGACGCCGACGTGCGCCGCCTCTGGCGCTTCCCCTCGCGCCGTCTCGAAGCCGAAACCATCCGCGACGCGATGCTCTTCATCAGCGGCCAGCTCAACCTGCAGATGCACGGCCGCGGCTTTGACCTCTTCGACAAACGCGGCGGCCTCAGCGGCTTCAAGCCCGTCGAGACATCCACGCCCGAAAACCAGCGCCGCATGATTTACGCGCACAAAGTCCGTCGCGAACCCGAGGCCGTCTTCGGCGCCTTCGACTGCCCCGATGCCGGTCAAAGCACCGCCGCACGCACCACCAGCACCACACCCATCCAAGCGCTGAATCTCTTCAACAGCCGTTTCACGCTCGATCAATCCGAAGCCTTCGCCGCGCGCGTGAAGAAGGAAGTGGGCGACGACCCCGCGAGGCAAATCCGCCGCGCCTATCAGCTCGCCCTCACCCGCGAACCCACCGCCGAAGAACTGAATGACACCTTACCCGTCATTCAAAAGCACAGCCTCGCCGTGCTCTGCCGCGCGCTCTTCAACAGCAACGAGTTCCTCTTCCAGCCATGAACTCAGAGCGTCTTCAGCCCGACGAGCTTCGCCAGCGCATTCGCCTTCGCGTCGAAGGACAGGAAACGCTTGCACTTCAACTTCAGCGCGGAGGCGACATGAATAATGTCATAGGTGCGAAAACCGTGCTTGGCGGTGTATCGGCGAACCAGCGAATCGAACTCTGTCTCGATGTCGGCGAAAGCGAGCGGGATGCGGCGCAAAAGGACGCCCTCGGCCATGTCGTTCTCGAAGTCGCCGTGAGCGACCAATACCATTTCCGGCGTCACCTGGGCGGTGCCACCATTCCGCGTCTCGAAAATCATGCGCTCGATCGCATTGCCCACTTCAAAACGGACAAGATCGGTGACGGGCACAGGAAACGCATTGGCGAAGTCCGCACTCCGAAGCGTCGCGACAAGTTGCTTCCGCTTCTCCACGTCGAGGTAGTAGCGCACCAGCGCGTTCGCATCGACGTAAGTGTTCATTCTTCGCTGGCGACGATGCGATTGAAGCGTTCCTCATCCCACTCGCCAGGTTTGGGCGGCACGTATCCCATCTCGCGGAATCGCTTCGCGCGCTCCTCGGATCGACGGAAGAACTCCTCCCCGGGATTGAGCGGCTTTTTCTTTTTCCGGCTGCGTGATGCGGCCTCGGTTGGGGCCAGCGTGAAAACCTCGCCGGCGCGCGTCTTGATCACCACGCTGCCAAATCTCCTCACCGCAGCCAGCACCTTGGCTGACCGCCGGTTGAGGTCTCTCAATGTGAATGTCGCTGCCGTGCTCATGTCTGACAATGATTGTCTGACAACGCCGCAAAGTCAATCACGCCCTCGCCCATGAACCCCGAACATCTCTCCCGCGCAGGTCGCGCCCTCCTTGATCGCCGCCAGTTCCTCGCGAATAGCGCCACGGCACTCGGCTCCATCGCGCTGACGAATCTGCTCGGGCTCGATGGCCTGCTCGCCGCGGAGAATCACGGCCCGATCATCGATCCTTCTCGCCCGTATGCGCCGAGGCAGCCGCATTTCCCGGCGAAGGCGAAGAACGTGGTCGTGATTTTCTGCGCGGGCGCGGTGAGCCAGTTGGAGACGTGGGATTACAAGCCCGAGCTGATCCAGTGGGATGACAAACCGCTGCCCGGCGGCCCTGCCGTCACGTTTCAAGGTCCGGCGGGAAATCTGGCGCGGCCGCAATACGAGTTTCGTCCGCGCGGGCAGACCGGCAAGTGGGTCAGCGACATGATCCCGCATCTCGCGGAACTCACCGATGATATCGCGTTCGTGCATTCGCTCACCAGCAAGTCGAACACGCACGGCCCGGCGGAGAACTTCCTGTCCACCGGATTCGTGCTCGATGGCTTCCCGTCGCTCGGGTCGTGGGTGACGTATGCGCTCGGCAGTGAGAGCCAGGAGTTGCCCTCGTATGTCGCAATCCCCGACCCACGCGGCGTGCCGCAGAATGGCGCGAACAACTGGGGCCCCGGCTTTCTCCCTGCCGCGTTCCAAGGCACCACGATGAGTTCCAAGAATCCCGTGCGACACCTCGCCGCCACGGGCGTTTCAGCGGATGCCGACCAGGCCGCGCGCTCGCTCTTGCAAAGGATGAACGCGCGCCATCTCGAAGCGCATCCCGGCGACAGCAAGCTCGCCGCACGCATCGCCAGCTACGAACTCGCTGCGCGGATGCAACTC
>JBEBGK010000566.1:0-3378 GCA_040081515.1 Chthoniobacteraceae bacterium | reverse complement strand
CGCTTCCAAAGCGCTTCGAAGTCCCGCAGTTCACCCTCACCGAGCGCAGCGGCCAGCCTTTCGATTCCGCATCCCTCCGCGGCAAAGTCTGGGTCGCCGATTTCTTTTTCGCATCCTGCCCGGGCGTCTGCCTCGAACTGAGCAAACGCATGACCTATCTCCATCACGAGACGCGCGACCTGCCGGATGTGCGCTACCTCTCGATTTCCACCGATGAAAAAGACAACCCCGAGGTGCTCCGCGCCTACGCGACGCAGCAGGGAGCGAGCGACCGATGGTCATTTGTGACCGGTCCGAAGGCCGACGTCTTCAAGCTGAGCGTGGACGGTTTCAAGCTCGCCCTCGCCGATGCCGCCGGGGTCGATGTCGCGGAGAAATTCATCCACAGCACGAAACTCATCCTCATCGATCGCCAGGGCTGGATTCGCGGCTACTACGACGGCATCGGCGAAAACCAGGCCGCCGAGGCGAAGCGCCTGCTGGCCGACATCAAGCGTCTGAACTCAGAGCCATGACCGCAGCTGACCTTCCACCGATCAACGCCAGCCTCAACGCACTCGCCACGGTGCTGCTCGTCAGCGGCATCATCGCCATCAAGCGCGAGGCAAAGAAGGCGCACGGACTCCTCATGGGCGCGACCTTCGCCGTCTCGTGCGTATTCCTGATCTCCTACGTCGCGCACAAGATTCTCGTGCGCGGCGTCCACACGCCGTTTGGTGGCGAGGGCGCATGGCGAACCGTGTATTTCGTGATGCTCATCTCGCACATCATCCTCGCGATTTGCGTCCCGCCGATGGCCATCATCACGATGCGGCACGCGCTCAACGGCCGCTACGAATCCCACCGGCGCTGGGCAAAAGTGACATTCCCTGTCTGGTTCTACGTCAGCGTCACCGGCGTCCTCGTCTATTTCTTCCTCTACCGCTGGTTCCCCGCCGCATAGGCCGGGGGGCAATACCGCGCGGCTCAGCCAAACGCTTTCCGCAGCAGCGCGATGCTCTTCGGCACTGCGGTTTCCGCCGGTTCCTTGCCCTCCATCTCCAGCGACACGTATCCGCTGTAGCCCGCATCCGCGAGAATCCGCGCAATGGCCGGGTAATCCAGATCGAGCGTGTACCACACACCACCGCCGAAATAAGTCTTCGCCTGCACGAACACCGTCCGTGGCGCGATGGCCTTCAGTTCGTCATAGGGATCCTCGAGAAAATTTCCCGTGTCCATGAGCGCGCCGATGAACGGTGAGTTGAACGGCGTCAGCAGGCGGTTCAGTCCCTCCGGCGATCGCGAGAGCCCCCAGTGATTCTCCAGCGCGAGCACCACGCCGAGTTCCTCCGCGCGTTGCAGGCATTTGCCGAGGCACTCGATGCTCCACTCGAATGCCTCATCCTCGGTGCGTCCGGCGATGGGCGGCTCCAGGCCGCGTTTCTTCATGAATTCGTCGAAGTCCGGAATCGTGTTCCATCGTCCCGCGTTCACCCGGATGGATGCCGCGCCGAGCGCATCCGCGATTTCGAGGCATTTCAGCGTGTGGTTCACCTGCGCCTGGCGCGCCTTCGGATCGGGCGAGACGAAATTCTGGTGCGTGCTCAGGCACACCACGTCGAGCCCGTTGCGAAACGCGAGCCGCTTGAGCTTCCGGCAATACGCGCGCCCCGTTGCGTCGAACGGGGCATTTTCCTTCATGTCCATCTGGCGGTGCAGGACGTCCACGCCCTCGACGCCGAGCTCCGCGGCGCGCTCGATGACGGTCTCGACCGGGAACTTCTTCTCCTCGAAGTGCCAGTAGGAGTACGTGGAGACGGCGAGCTTGATCCGCTTCTTGAATACCGGTGCCTTGAGCACGGGCGCGGCTTTGCCAGGGGCCGCGGCAGCGGCGGCAGCGGCGAAGAGGAATTCACGGCGTCTCATGCGGGCGGAAAGGACTGTGTACCCTCCCGCCGCGATCGGCAATCCCCGCTTCCGGCATACCCCCCGCGGGCGCCACCATCGCCCTGCCCTGCGGGCAGGCGAGCTGATACGGTCTGCTCACCGTTCCAGATGGCCCAGCAAAAAAACGAAGCATGCCCGGAGTGCGGATCGGTGCTCGATGTGACGGGCGCCCCGATTTTCGCGAGCAGGACGTGTCCCGTGTGCGGGGCGCAGATCCATGTGTGCAGGCGGTTCGGCCACTACGAACTGCAGGCCGTCATGGGCCAGGGCGGCCAGGGCACGGTGTATCGCGCGATCGACGAGAACCTGAACCGTCCCGTCGCGTTGAAAGTCCTCCGGACCGAGCACGTGACGGATCCGAAGTTTGTAAAACAGTTCGAACACGAGGCGCAGCTCACCGCATCGATCAACCATCCGAATGTCGTCCGCGTGTTTTCATCCGGCGCGGGGGAGGACGGGGTCTTCCTCGCGATGGAACTGGTCGATGGCGGGACGTTCGATGATCTGATGGAGAAACTGGGACGCGTGCCGGAGGCGCGGGCGTTGCAGATCGGGATTCAGATCGCGCAGGGACTGAGGGCGGGACTCGAGAAGGGGATGATCCATCGTGACGTGAAGCCGGGGAACATCCTCTTTGCCAAGGACGGCACGGCGAAGATCGTGGACTTCGGTCTCGCGGTTTTTCTCGAGTACGAATCGCAGGCCACCGGGGACATCTGGGGGACGCCCTACTACCTTTCGCCCGAGCGGCTGAACCGGCAGCAGGAGGATTTTCGGAGCGACATCTATTCGCTGGGGGCGGCGCTGTTTCATGCGATCGCGGGGCGGCCTCCGTTTGAGGCGGAGGATGCATCGCACGTGGCGCTGAAACATCTCACGACGCAGGCGGTGAGCATCCAGACGTTCGCGCCGGATGTGACGAATGCCACGGCCTACGTGATCAACCGGACCCTCGCGAAGAATCCCACGGACCGGCAGGCGAGCTACGACGAGTTCATCGAGCAGCTCCAGTTTGCCCGCGACGAAGCGATGGCCCGGAACCGCAGCGGGGGTAAGGCGTCCGGCGGGTCGCGCGTCGTCATGGAGGACGCGGACACGAAGCGCGCGACGAATCTGGTGGCGATTGCCACGTTCGTTGTGCTCGCGCTCAGCCTGGTGGTCGGCGGAGTGCTGCTCACGAAGATGTTCCGCGGCAACCGGAGCGAGATCGGGGATCGCCAGCAGGCCGGACCCGCGGTCATCGAGTCTTTCGGGCCGGGATGGGCCGAGGCGAAGGCGGCGCTCGTCAGCGGGGACTGGGCGAAGGCGGCCAAGGCGTTCAACGCGCTCGCTGCGAAACATCCCGCCGACTCGCCGGAACGGGACTGGGCGATCGTCCACGAGGCGCTTGCCGAGCAGTTCGGAAAGGGCGGCCAGGCGGCTGAAAAAATCCTCGGCAGGCTGCCGGAC
>JBEBGK010000034.1:0-12692 GCA_040081515.1 Chthoniobacteraceae bacterium | reverse complement strand
ATCTGGACCATGGTCATCGGCTTGAGCGCGCTCGGCCCGTGTTCGAGGAACTCCTGCTGCCGCTTTACGATCTCGTGGGCGATGTTTGAGATCGTCTGCTGCCGCTGGTGGATGCTCTTGATGAGAAATTTTCCATTCCGGATCTTGTCGCGGATGTAGTCGCGGACCTCCTCCTTGCCCGTGGACCGCGTCATGAGATCCTTGTAGGAATTGCTGATGCGCAGGTGCGGGATCTGATCGCCGTTGAGCTGAATCTGCCACTCGCCGCTGACCTTCTCCACGGTGACATCCGGCAGGACGTAGTTGTTCGGGTCGGGCGCAAAAATCTGGCCGGGCTTCGGGTCGAGCGTGGCGATGAAATTGGCCGCGCGCTGGACGCAATCCACGGTGGTGCCGCAACGCCGGGCGATCTCGGGGAAGCGTTTCTTGCCGAGGTCCTCGAGATAGTTGGCAACGATGCGCCACTCGAGGCTGCCTTCCTTGCCGATTCGCTTGAGCTGGATGAGGAGGCATTCGCGAAGGTCCCGGGAGCAGACCCCGACAGGGTGGAACGTCTGGACAAACTCCAGCACCCGCTGGAGGTCGGCGAGTTCGAGGCCCGTGTTGGAGGCGATCTCCTCCGGCGTCGCCGTCAGGAATCCCGTGTCATTCGTGTTGCCGATGAGCAATTCGCCGAGCGTCTGGTCCACCTTAGGGAGGTCCGAGCAGCGCAACTGCTCGACGAGATGCTCCTGCAGGGTCTCGGTCTTGGAAAGGGAATCGAAGAAGAACTGGCGGCGCTCCTCGTCCTCGGCGGAACGGCGGCTGTAGCCGGAGTTCTGGGCCATGTAATCGCGCCATTCTTCGTCGAGTTTCGAGAGCCGGTCGAATTCCGCGTCGAACTCCTCCGCCTCGCGCTGCTTGTCCTCGATCTTCGGCTCGTTGTCCTCCATCTCGAGGGTCGGATTGCCGTCGAGCTCCTGCTGGATGAGCGTGCGAAGCTCGAGCATCGGAACCTGGAGGATCTGGAGGCTCTGCTGCAGCTGGGGAGCAAGGACCTGGGATTGACTGAGTGACTGATGTTGGGAGAGTCCGGCCATGGGTTGGGTGTGTTGGAATTATTGGGCAATCTCAAAGCGGAGGTTAGCAAGGTCGATGCCACATTGCGAATTTAATTTCTGTTCCCAACCTGCACCGGGCACCATTTCCGCTACAGTGTGCCCACGATGAAAATGCCAAGACCCTTCCTTCCTCTGGGAATCGGGAGCGCGCTGCTCTTCTGCGCCCTGAATTCCCCCTCACCCTCCTCGGGCCAGACGCCCGGCGATGAACAGGCCATCTCACAACTCGTCGCGGAAATCGCGACCCAACAGGCAAAACTTGCCGCGAACCAGCAGGTCATCGAACAGAAACTCGCCGCCATCGAGGAGAACATGCGGCTCGCGCGCATCTTCGTCTCCCGCGGCGGCCCGGCCAATCTTCAAAAGAAATGAAACGCATCCTCGTAATCCTCGCGGTCATCGCCGGCATCGGCGCCGCCTCGCTCCCCGTCCATTCCCAGGCGCCAGCGCCGGCGGTCGTCGCCCCCGGCGGCAGCGCTCTGGAGCAGTTGAAAGCCATTCGCGACCGGAATGCGAAGCTCCTCGAGCAGCAGACGGCCACTTTGCAGAAGCTCGAAGAGCTGGAAAAGACGTCCCAGACCGTGAAGGTGCTCGGCCGCCGGTCGTAGTTCCTTTCCCCGGCGCCGGCACAGTCCTGCCGGAAACCGGCGCCCCATGCGTTCCGCACCGCCCGGTCGGGGCCATCGCCGGCTCGATCGCGGAGAGATTGCCATGCCCACGCAGTGCCGACTGGACCGATCCGGGCACGCGATCGCCGGTCCGGACGTCCCGCGCATCCGGCGCGGGACTTGCAGCGTCTCGATTGAGGGTTGCGCTTTGATCGCCTCCCCGTAACATGCCCGAATTGACTAGCCGCGGTTGCGCGGGGTCCCGCAGATTTCACACCGAAGACTCTCATCCATGGCCACTGCTGTAAAAACGACTGATTTCGCCAAGGTTCCAATCAACGCAAAGCTCTCCAAGGAGCAGAAGACAAGGCTTCTCACCGAGATGGTGCGCATCCGCCGGTTCGAGACGGAGTCGCTGCGGCAGTATAACAAGGGAAAGGTGGGCGGATTTCTCCATCTCTACAACGGGCAGGAGTCCGTAGCCGTCGGGGCGGTATCGCTCATGGGGGACGACGACCACGTCATCACCGCCTACCGCGACCACGGCCATGCTCTGGCAGTCGGGATGTCGATGAACGAGTGCATGGCCGAATTGTTCGGCAAAGCGACGGGATGCTCAAAGGGGAAGGGCGGCTCGATGCATTTCTTCGCGCCGGACAAAAACTACTGGGGCGGCCACGGCATCGTCGCCGGGCAGACGCCGCTCGGGCTCGGGCTCGCATACGCCCTGAAATACAAGGGGCTCAAGGGCGCGGCATTCTGCTTCCTCGGTGACGGCGCGGTGAACCAGGGCTGCTTCTACGAGAGCCTGAACATGGCGGCGCTCTTCAAAATCCCCGTCATCTACATCATCGAAAACAACGGCTACTCGATGGGCACCAGCCTCGCGCGAAGTTCGTCCTTCAAGAGCTGCCTGGCCGAGCGCGCCGAGGGCTTCGACATGGCGTGGGGCAAATGCAACGGCACCGATATCTACGAGGTCCGCGCCACGGTGCAGGAGGCCATGGACCGCGCCTACAACGAGAGCAAGCCGACGCTCCTCGAAATCGCGACCTATCGCTACTACGGCCACTCGGTCGCCGATTCGAAGCACACCAGCGGCTACCGGCAGAAGGAAGAGATCGAGCACTACAAGCAGAACCACGACCCGATCCAGCACTTCAAGCGGCGGCTCATCGAGGAAGGCATGCTGACCGAGGGGCAATACGAGCAGGTCGACGAGGCCGCAAAGGTCGAGGCCGAAGCCGCGGCGCAGTTTGCGGATGAGAGCCCGATCCCCGCGGCCGAAAGCATCACGCAGGACGTTTACTTTGAAGTGGACCGGCAGACGGAGGCCGGGCGCACCGGGCGGCATTTCTTCAACGACTAGGTCCTCCCGGTCAGTGATCGCCGCTTCCCGGGCACCGTCATGAAATCCCGCAAACCCGCCATCGCCATTTCGTTCCTCATCGTCGCTCTCGGCGTCGCGTGGCTGCTCAATGCGATGCGCGTCGCCGAGGGGCTCGACTGGATCTGGATCATCGGCCTCGGGGTCTCGGGAATCCTGTTGCTCACGATCACGCGGCTGGATCGGTTCAATTTCGTCGCCGGTCTCAGCCTCATCGTCAGCTCCGTGCTCGCGGCCTTGCGCCAGAGCGGAAAGCTCAGCGTCAACATCGAGGCGCCCGTCCTTTTCATCACCGTCGGGATCCTGCTCCTGCTCGCGCAACTCCTCCCGCTGCCCTCCGCGTCCCCCGGGGAAAAACCCGGGACGACGGCGGGGTCGCCAAAGCCCTGAACCGCGCTTTTTTTCCAATACACCGCACACCATGCCGCTCATCGAATACCGCGACGCACTGAACCAGGCCTTTGACGAGGAAATGGCCCGGGACGAAAATGTCTTCCTCATCGGCGAGGAAGTCGCCGAGTACGACGGGGCATACAAAGTGACGAAGGGTCTCTGGAAAAAATGGGGCGACAAACGCGTGGTGGACACGCCCATCAGCGAGGCCGCATTCATCGGCATGGGCGTCGGCGCCTCGATGCTCGGGCTGCGGCCCGTCATGGAGCTCATGTTCTGGAGCTTCTCCAGCGTCGCTTGGGATCAGATCGTCAACAACGCCGGCTGCGTCCGCTACATGAGCGGCGGCCTCATCAATTGCCCCATCGTCATCCGCGGCCCCGCAAACGGCGGCACGAATGTCGGCGCCACCCACTCGCACACTCCGGAAAACTGGCTCGCCAACGTGCCCGGCCTCAAAGTCGTCTGCCCCGCCACCGCCTACGACGCGAAGGGCCTCATGAAGACCGCCATCCGCGACAACGATCCCGTGATGTTCATGGAGAACACGATCCTCTACGGCGAAAAATGGGAGGTGCCCGAGGAGGAATACCTCATCCCGCTCGGCAAGGCCGACGTGAAGAAGGAGGGCACCGACGTCACCCTCATCGCCCACGGTCGCGCTGCGCTCACCGCTTTGAAGGCCGCCGAACTCCTTGCTGCCGAGCACAACATCAACGCCGAGGTCATCGACCTCCGCAGCATCCGCCCGCTCGACGAGGACGCGATCCTCGAGAGCGTGCGCAAGACGCACCGCGCCGTGCTCATCGAGGAAAACAAGCCGTTCTGCGGAGTCGGCGCGCAGATCAGCGCGATGCTGATGGAAAAGGCGTTCGACGATCTCGACGCGCCAGTCCTCCGCATCAGCGCGATTGACGCCCCCGCGATCTACAGCCCCGAGCTGGAGAAAAAGCAGCTCCCGCGTCCGCTCGATGTGGTGAACAAAGTGCTCAGCATCTGCTGAGCGCAGTCCGAAACCAGGCGCCTCTACTCCTCTGCCTTGAACGTCCCCGTGCCGACGAGGCGTTCGAAAATTGGGGACGCCATGAGCGTGGTGATCACCGCCATGATCACCAGCGTGGCGAACAGCCCCTCGGAGATGATACCGCGCTGAAGGCCGATATTGATGATGATCAGCTCCATCAGCCCGCGCGCATTCATCAGCGTGCCGATGCCGAGCGCTTCGCGGTTCGAGATGCCCGTGGCGCGCGCGGCCAGCCAGCAAGCGACCCCTTTTCCCAGGATCGCCGCGAACAGCACGGCGCCGCACATCAGCCAGAGGAAGCCGGAATTGAGCAGGCCAATCTTGGTGTTCAGGCCCGAATAGGTGAAGAAAAGCGGCAGCAGCAATGCCACGGCGAGCGGCTGAATCCGCGCCATGAGATCGCGGGTACAGACCCCCCGCGGAATCGCAGCGCCCATGAGAAACGCGCCGAACACCGCGTGCAGCCCGATGAGATCCGTGAACCACGCGCCAAGCGACATCAGCGCGAGCCCGACCACCAGCCCGGCGTCCGTGAGCTCGCCATCCTTCTGCATCCACGACTCGGCACGCGCGAGCAGGGGCCTCACCACGGCAAGGCACACAATCAGGTAACCGATTCCCCCGCCAATGTTCACCACTGCGTGGCTGAAATTATGGTCGAAACTCGCAAGCACCACCGCGAGGAGGCACCACGCGGTCGCGTCGTCGATCGCGCCGGCGCCGATTGCCACCGTGCCCATCGTCGTCCCGGCGAGTTTCTTGAAGTGAATGATGCGTGCCAGCATCGGAAACGCCGTGATGCACATCGAGGCCCCAAGGAAAAGCATCGCCTCGGTGAGCGTGGTCTTCTTCGGGAACAGCTCCGTATGGTGGAAGAACACCCAGCCCAGCGCCGCGCCGAGGACGAAAGGCGCCGCCATTCCCGCCACGGAAACCGCGATCGAACTCTTCAACCGCTTCCGCACGATATCGACGCGGAATTCCATCCCGACGATGAACATGTAGAGCGCCAGGCCGAGCTGCGACGCGGGGAAAAGGTAGCTCTGCGTGTCGCGGGCCGCCTGCGCCTTGTCCCACGGAAAGAGCCACTGCTGCCACTCGGGCGCGAGCAGTCCGAAAAGTGACGGCCCGAGCAGCACGCCTGCAATCATCTCCGCCACCACTTGCGGCTGTCCCAGCCGCCCGGCGATCGCGCCGACGATCCGGCAGAACAGCAGGATCACCGCGATCTGCAGGAAGAACTGAACCGCCAGTTGCACGTTATTCATCGGCAGTGCGGCGGGGGCGAATTGACGGGCAGGCGGGGAAATGTTGTTTCATCCGGACCCGCAACACTGGCAGGGAGTGTCTGATAACGGAAATCGAATCTTGCGATAGCAGTCATGCCGGTACGCTATCAGCGGATGGAACTCCGCCATCTCCGTTACTTCCAGGCCGTGGCCGAGGAGCTGAGCTTTTCGAAGGCGGCGCGAAGGCTCCGCATCGCGCAGCCGGCTCTGAGCCGCGCGGTGAAGGAACTCGAGGGCGCGCTCGGTGTGGTGCTCATGCTGCGCGATCGACGGGCCGTTTCGCTGACCGAGGCCGGTGCCGTGCTGCTCCACGAGATCGGCATCCTTTTCCAGCGCGTGGATGACGCCGTGAAGCGGGTGCAGCGCACGGCGTCCGGCGAGGAGGGCGAGCTACGGGTCGGCTACATCGGCCCGCCGACGCAGGCGTTTCTCGGCAGGCTGCTCGCGGAATTTCACCGGCGCTACCCGCGTGTCTCGGTCGTGCTCGAGGAGCGCACGCCGGAACGAGTCTGGGAAATGGTCGCCCGCGGGCGGCTTTCCATCGGCCTCACGCGGCCAGAGCTCGCGCAGGAAGCTCACGGCCTGCGCACGATGCTTCTCCGCCGCGAACCCTTCCATGGCGTGTTCCCCGCCGCGCATCCGCTCGCGAAGCGTCGCACCGTGCCGTGGCGTTCGCTCGCGGAGCAGCCGCTCATCATTCTCGCGAGGCGTGAGAGCGTGAGTCTGCACGACGCGATCCTCGCGGCCTGCCGCCGCGCACGGTTCACGCCGCGGCTGGTCCACACGCCGAGCGTCATCAGCACCGTGCTCAGCTACGTCGAGGCCGGCGCGGGCGTCGGCATCATTCCCGATAGCGTCGGTATGCTCGGCACAGGCGGCCCGCTCGTCTTCCGCCCGCTCGTGCCTGCGCAGGCGGTGGACCTCGTGATGGTGTGGTCCGATGGGGAGGCATCACCCGCCGCCGCCGCATTTCGCGCGTTGGTGGCGGAGTGGCTGCGGGGACGGAAGCTCTGGCGGAAAGGATCGCCTGGCCCGGGCGGCAGGTTGCGGAAGTTTTCTCCCCGATGAAGACGCCGCCCATTGACTGCCACGTTCATTTCGTCGGGAACGGACGGAGCGGCTCGGGCTGCTGGCTGAAGCTCGGAGCCACTTGGTGGCAGAAGCCGATGGCCGCCTACATGCTCCGCCATATCGGGCTGGGCGGACTTTCCTTCGATTCGCCGGAGTTCGACGAACGTTATACGGAACACATGCTCAAGCTCGTCCGCGAGTCCTCCATGCGCGCGGTCGTCCTCCTCGCGCAGGACGAGGTCTATCAGCCCGATGGCGCGAAGATGGAAGGGGCGGGCTCCTTCCATGTCCCAAACGATGTCGTCCTCCGGCTCGCGAGCGAGCATCCCGAATTCCTCCCCGCCGTGAGCATCCACCCCGCCCGTCGCGATGCGCTCGACGAGCTGGAGCGCTGTCTCGCAGCCGGCGCGGTGATCCTGAAGCTGCTTCCGAACTGCCACAACGTGGACTGCAACGACCGGCGATACCGGAAATTCTGGGAGCGGATGGCGGAGGCGCGCCTGCCGCTGCTCGCGCACACCGGCGGCGAGCACACCGTGCAGGTCATCAATTCCGCATATTCCGATCCGCGCGTGCTCACGCAGCCGCTCGAGTGCGGCGTGACCGTGATCGCCGCGCACGCCGCGACGAAGAGCGGCCTCGGCGATCCGGAGTACTTTCATGTGTTCGCGGAGATGCTCGGGAAGTGGCCGAACCTCTACGGCGACACGAGCGCATGGCATGTCCCGTTGCGCGGACGCCACGCGCATCGCTGCGTGGGCAAAGACGCGGGGCTCCTCGGCGAAAGGATGCTGCACGGCAGCGATTTCCCCGTGCCATGTTCGGCGCTCTGGGCCGCGCTGCGGCGATTCATCTCATTCGCTGACTACCGCCGCTGTCAGCGGATCACGAACGTCATCGAACGCGACCACCAGCTCAAGCTCGCCATGGGTTTCGGCGCGGAGCATTTCACGCGCATCCATTCATTCCTGCGGCTGCCGGTGAAAATGAGGCCTTGATCCCTCCGCGCAGGAGCAGGGACCCGTCTGCCCCGGTCGCCGCGCGCCGTCAAAGCGCGTCTGCACGCGTCAACGCACCACGCCGAATTCCGCCCGGCGATTCTTCGCCCAGGCAGACTCACCGGATCCGGGGTCCGCGGGCATTTCCGCCCCGAAGCTCACCGTCTGCAGCCGTCCGCCGTTCACGCCCATGCGAATGAGTTCCTCTCGCACCGAAAGCGCACGGCGTTCGCCGAGGCCGCGGTTGTATTCCGGCGTTCCACGTTCATCCGTGAAGCCTGCAATGATGATCGTATTCCCGCCGCCGCGCGCGAAGTCCGCCACCGCCTGCAGCTTCGACCGTTCGCCCGTCCCGACGCTTGAACTGTCGAAGCCGAAATATACCGGCGAGAAACGGGAACGATCGACGTTCGACCCGAGGAAGGACGCTCCTTCCTCCCGATCCGGAAGCGGCGTGCCCAGCGGTGTGCCGGAGACGTAATCACTGTCGGCCGCGCCGGAGCCGGAGCCGGAACCGTTTCGGGTGCTGCTACACGCTCCGAGAACTACGACAGCCAATGAGAGGAGAATGCGAACGTTTTTCATCGGGCACAGTGCATGCCGGAATCGTCGGGCTTCCGTCGAGCCAAATAGTCCGGGCCGGAAGGTTGGTGTCTTGCGTCGCACCGAAGGTCCCGCCGCATGCGACCTATGCCGCCTTCGTGTGCGTGCAAGCGAGGTCCCGCTGCGGCTCGATTTTCCAGCGGTTCGCGATTTCGAGCAGCTCGGCATTCAGCGCCCAGCGGTCGGGGAGCGGCTCGCCGGTGTGGCTGGGGTTGCCGCCTTTGAGGTCCATGCAGCCTTTGTTGTTTCCGATCTCGGCAATGTGCGCGATTTCGTCGGCGGTGAGGGTGACCTGGGGCAGCGCGGCGAGTTCGTCGATCTTTTGCTCCATGGTCTTCGGCGTGACGCCGTTCGTCTGCGCGACTTCCTGCATGAGCGTGGGGATGACACTTTTCACCGGCGCCTGGCTGAGGTTCCACACGCAGGCAAGTTGCAGCATCGTGAGGCCGTGCTTTTTCGCGATGGGACGGATGGCGTCGATTTTTGCGCTGCCGGCCTCGACCCAACCGGCGGGGCGGAACGTGCGATGGTCGCGTGTGCCGAAGGTGTGGCCGGGCTTCACGTCGTCGTGGAAGAGGCCGCCGTAGTCCACGACGCGCGTGATGAGGCTGATGTCGTGCTTCACCGCGGCGGGCAGGGCCATGTTGCCGGGCCACGGCTCGAGCGGATTCAGGATGATCATCGCCCAGTCGAGCAGCGGGGCGAAGCGTTCGAAGCACAGCAACAGATCGAGCGTGAAGCCATTCGCCGGGCCGGGCGCGACGCCGATCAGCTCCGTCATTTTTTCGTCCTGCACGCGGGTCATCGCCTTCCACACGGGGTCCTGCGAATAGCCGATGCTGTCGGGATTGTGCAGCATGAGGCAGTCGAAATGATCCGTCTTGCAGCGTGCGAGCGAGCGCTCGGTGGCCATGCGGACGTATTCGGGAAAATCGCGCGGCTGGCGCAGTCGCGGGTCGGTGAAACGCGGGAAGCCTTTCTGCCCGTCACGCGGTGCGCTGTAAAAATCGTGTCCGATGAGGCCGACCAGGCAGTACGTGTCGCGCGGCACGCCGGCGAGCGCACGACCGATCGCCTCGTCGGCGGCACCGTTGCCGTAGGCATCGGCGGTCATGAAAGTGCGGATCCCTTTTTCGTAGGCGCGACGTATGCAGGCTTCGAAGCGGGCTTCCTCGATGGCTTCACCGAAGTGCATGTATCGTCCGCCGTTCCAAGTGCCGTAGGCTGTGCGTGAGAGATTCATAAAGTGGGGGCGTTAGATAATCGCGCGGGCGGAGTGCGCAAACTCCGAATTTGGCGGAAGTTGTGCGGCGTTTAACCGGGCCGAGGGCAAAATCCGGGAAGTGCCCGCCAAGCGGGGCGGAGCGTGGGAGGGCCGCGCCATGCGATCTTCGCCGGATGCTGAACTACAGGAATCCGCACCCAAGGAGGGCCGTATGAACGTGCTCGCCCTCACCATCTTCGTCACCCTCGCGCTCGTCTGTTTCTTTCTGTTTCTTTTCGTCGTGACGATCCTCGAAGGGAAGGGCAGCGCGCGGGATGCGCTCCTGCCGCTCGAGAATGACAAGCCCGAGCCTGCGAAGGAAGGAGGCGTGGCGAAATGAGCGCCGCCGCTTCACCCACCGGGGAGAAAATCACCATCCAGTACAACGACAAGGTTGTCCGCCAGTTCATGGTGGCGTCCCTTTTCTGGGGCATCGTCGGGATGGTCGTCGGCCTGCTGATTGCACTCCAGCTCGCCTTCTTCCAGCTCAACTTCGACACCTCGTGGCTCACGTTCGGACGGCTGCGCCCGCTGCACACGAATGCAGTCATCTTCGCGTTCGTCGGGAACATGATGTTTTCCGGCATCTACTACTCCACGCAGCGGCTGGTGAAGGCGCGGCTCCCATCTGATTTTCTCGCCGCGCTCCATTTTTGGGGCTGGCAGCTCATCATCGTCGCGGCGGCGATCACGCTGCCGCTCGGACTCACGCGAGGAAAGGAATACGCGGAGCTGATCTGGCCCATCAACATCGCTGTGACGCTCATCTGGGTCGTCTTCGCGATCAATTTCTTCTGGACCCTCGCGGTGCGAAATGAGCCGACGCTCTACGTGGCCATCTGGTTCTACATCGCGACGATCATCACCGTGGCGATGCTCTACATCGTGAATCACCTCTCGATTCCGACGAGCTGGACGCACAGCTACCCGATCTTCGGCGGCGTGCAGGATGGTCTCGTGCAGTGGTGGTACGGGCACAACGCCGTCGCCTTCTTCCTCACCACGCCGATCCTCGGCATCATGTATTACTTCCTGCCGAAGGCGGCCGGGCGCCCGGTCTACTCATACCGGCTGTCGGTGATTCATTTCTGGTCGCTCGTCTTCATCTACATCTGGGCCGGGCCGCATCATCTGCTGAACACCTCACTCCCCGTGTGGCTGCAGACTTTGGGAATGCTCTTCTCGCTCATGCTCTGGGCACCGAGCTGGGGCGGAATGCTCAATGGCCTGCTCACCCTCCGCGGCGCGTGGGACAAGCTGCGCACCGATCCCGTCATCAAGTTCTTCGCCGCCGGCGTGACCTTCTACGGCATGGCGACCTTCGAGGGCCCGCTGCTCTCGATCAAATCCGTCAATGCGCTCTCGCATTACACCGACTGGGGCATCGGCCACGTCCACAGCGGCGCGCTCGGCTGGAATGGCTTCATGGCCGCCGGCATGTTCTACTGGCTCGCGCCGCGGCTCTGGAACAAGGGAAAGCTCTACTCGATTCCGCTCGCCAACATGCACTTCTGGATCGGCCTCGTCGGCATCCTGCTCTACGTCGCCGCGATGTGGGTGAGCGGCATCATGCAGGGCCTCATGCTCAGCGCGACGAAGGAAAGCGGCTCCGTGCTCGCCTACCCGAGCTTCATCGACACGGTGAATGCGATCAAAGTCATGTATCACCTCCGCGCATTTGGCGGGCTGCTCTTCATCGTCGGAATGGTCATCTGCGCCTACAATATCTGGATGACCGCGCGCGGCGCCGAGCCGGTGGACGGAAAGCAGGACGTGTTCGTGGAAAAATCACCCGGCATGCCGCTCGTCCGGAGCATCTGGAATGCGCCCGTCCTCGTCTGCCTCGGCGGGCTCATTTTCAGCATCGGCTGGGTCACGCTGCCGGGAATCTGGGGTGGCCTTTGCATCGTTGGCATCTGCGCCACGGTCGCCGGTGGGCTCATGCACAAGGAGTTCAACGGCCATTCGTGGAACGACTGGTACGAGCAACTCCTCGGCGCCGCGCTGCCCTTCAGCATCCTCACGCTCCTCGCCGCGGTCATCGGTGGCATCGTGCAGATTCTGCCGACCGTCATCATCAACCGTGCCGACAATCTCGAAGGCGTGCGCCAGATTCCCTACACCGGCCTCGAACTCGCCGGTCGCGACATCTACGTCCGCGAAGGCTGCTACAACTGCCATTCGCAGCAGATCCGCACGCTCGTCGGCGACGTGCTCCGCTACGGCCCGCCCTCGCGCATCGGCGAGAGCATCTACGATCACCCCTACCAATGGGGCAGCAGGCGCAGCGGCCCCGACCTCGCCCGCGAAGGCGACGTGACTTCGCCGAGCTACAAGACCAGCGACTGGCACTACAACCACATGCTCGACCCGCGCCAGGTCTCGGCGGGATCGCTCATGCCGAATTACCCGTGGCTATTCAAGAACCTCACCGACATCGCCGCGCTCCCGAGAAAGATCGAGGTGCAGCAGATGCTCGGCGTCCCCATGAAAGGCGGCACGCCCGAGGAGATCAAAAAGGCCGCGCTCGCCCAGGCGGAGCAGATCACCGCGGAGCTCAAGACCAAGGGCATCGAGAGCATCCCGGACCGGGAGATCATCGCCTTGATCGCCTACCTGCAAAAGATCGGCCAGTCCGAGCCCGTGAAAAAGGAACCCGGCGCACACGCGCCCGGCGCACCGAAAACCGCAGCCAACTGATCCACCATGTTCCGCCGCCTCCTTGTCGAAAACTGGCAGACCGCGCTCACCATCGTGAGCTTTGCCATCTTCTTCATCACATTCGCCGCCGTGCTCATCCGCACGCTGCGCACACCTCGTCACAAGATCGCCCGCATCGCAAATCTCCCACTGGAAGACGACCATGACTGAACCTCAAGACGACCAACTCCGGCCGCACACCTACGACGGCATCCAGGAATTCGACAAGCGGCTGCCGAACTGGTGGCTCATGAC
>JBEBGK010000565.1:0-3387 GCA_040081515.1 Chthoniobacteraceae bacterium | reverse complement strand
CTATAACACACGCGGTTACCTATAGACAGGCTTGTTGCTATATTTATGAATTCTATTGTGGAGTTTGTGAGAGTGATCGATGGGCTAGCGACAGGGCACCGAGAGTCGGCCGCCCACGCAGAGCCTGCGCGAAGTTACGTAGTGCGGGAGGGTTCCTCCTTGATGGCATTCGCCCGCGCGGTCCTCGTTGCGGTCTGCATGGTGCTAGGGGTCGGGCATCGCGCATCGGCCGCCCCCGCGCCGCCAGCAGGATTTGCGGTCGAGGAAGTACTGACGAATCTGGAGCAGCCCATGGCCATCCGGTTCCTGCCGGACGGAAGGATGCTCGTGATCCAGAAGAAGGGCGTGGTGCGGATCGTCGATGTTCTCGTGTCGCCGATCCAGTCGGCTATTTACATGAATCTCGTCGATCTGGCGCATCCGGACGGCTTGGATTCGGACCAGGAGCGCGGGCTGCTGGACATCGCGATCGATCCGAATTTTTCGACTTCGCCGTACATTTACCTCTTCTACACGCCGGCCACCGGCCCGAACGGTCCGCGGGCGCGGATCGCGAGGTTCACGCATGTGGCGAATTCCGGCGGTGTGACCAGCCGCGGAAATCTGGCCAGCGAGGTGATCCTGTGGCAGGACACGCAGGGATATGATTCGTGCTGCCATTTCGGCGGCGGGCTGGACTTCGGTCCGGATGGAAGGCTGTTCCTGACGACCGGCGATCATTTTCAGGGCTCGTATGCATCGAATCGCCAGATGTCAGGTGGCAAGGTGCACCGCATTAACAAGGACGGCACCATCCCGTCGGGCAACCCCTATGCGGACGGAACGGGGCCGAACGTGGACTCGATTTTTGCGTATGGGCTGCGGAATCCGTTCCGGGCGCGGTGGGACCTGACCTCGGGGCGGTTTTTCATCAGCGAAGTCGGTGGCAACATCCAGTCCACCGCATGGGAGGATCTGCATGTTCTTCGGTACGTCTCCTCGTCCGGGCGGTTTGTGGATGCGGACCTCGGAACTGCGAGCGACAACAATCGTTTCGACGGGATCAACTTTGGGTGGCCGACCGTCGAGGGATTGCCGCCGCACGCGGACTTTCCGGGTGTGGTCATCGATGCCGCCGTGGGAGAGCCGCTGTATGCCTACAAACACCTGGGCAACACCGCTGCGATCACCGGCGGGTTCGTTTACCGCGGGACCCAGTTCCCTGCGCAGTATCAGGGTGCGTATTTTTACGCGGACTCGACGCGGGATTTTGTCCGCTATCTGAAGTTTGCGACGAATGGATCGCTGATACCGAATCCGAGCCCTGCGCCGATCAGCGTCAAGAACCCTGACACGACGAGTTACCCGTTCGACCTGACGCCGTTCGGGCGGATTGTGGCGCTCGAGCCAGGACCTGCCGGCGCTCTTTATTACGTCAGCTTCACCGACGCAGGTGGTGCGTACGGGGATCCGAATCCCACGATTCTCGGGGCGGTGCGGCGGTATGTGTACGACAACGGAAATGCGCGGCCGGTGATAGCCGAGTTCAGCGCGACGCCGTCCAGCGGACCGTCGCCGCTGGCGGTCAGTTTCAAAATCCGGGCGAGTGACCCGGAGGGCAATGCGATGAGCTACATCCTTCGCTTCGGCGATGGAACGACCACCGGGGCACCGCGGGCGCTTGCTGCCAACACGCTGGTGACCGTGCCGCGCACCTACAGCACGAACGGAATCTATCAGGCCCGCCTGGAGGTCATGGATGCATTGCACACCACGGTGCAGACGTTGGAAATCAAGGTGGGAAGACCGCCGGTGATCACGTCGCTGACGTCGAGCAACAGCCGGTCCGGGTCGACCAGCAACATGTTCCGATTTGGGGACGTGATCACGTTTGCGGCGACGGCGACGGACCCCGAGGATGGGACGATGACGGGGGCGAACTTCTCGTGGTCGGTGTCCTTCATCCGCCCGGGCAACACGCATCCCGCCTTCGGGCCGCAGGCGGGAACCACGTCCGTCAACTTTCCGATTCCGTCGCAGGGACAGGGATTCAGCGGGCCGGTGTATTACCAGTGCTTCGTGACGGTCAGGGATTCGAACGGGCTGACCACGACATCGACGGTCGACATCTTCCCGGAGAAATCGAACATCACCTTCAACACTGTGCCGAGCGGCATCGTGGTGCAGGTGGATGGCAACACGGCAAGGGCGACCCCGTTCGTGCTCGATACGCTGATCAACTTCAACCATCTGATCACGGTTCCGGCGATCCAGTGCATCAACGGAACGCAGCACGATTTCGCCAGTTGGTCGAATGGCCCGGTGGGCTCGCAGCAGATCTACAATGTCCCTGCGACCGATTCTTCGCTCACGGCGTCTTACACGGCGGGCGGGCCGTGCGCGGAGCCGCCGACGACGGGGCTGGTGATGCGGCTGAAGGCAAACGTGGGAGTCGTGGTGAGCGGCTCGAATGTGGTGGGTTGGGAGGATCAGACGACCAGCTACAACGACCTCGCCGCGGTGGGTACTCCGATCCTGCTGGCCGGCGGACCGAACAACCAGCCGGCGGTGCATTTCGACGGCGTGGATGATTCGCTTGGCAGGTCCGGTTTCGCCGGATTGCCGACGGGTGCGGCCGACCGTTCGGTTTTCATGGTCGTCCGCTACAATTTCGCGGATGCGAACACAGGCGGCTGGGCGGGTTTCGGCTACGGCACGACATCGAGCAACCAGACGTTCGGCCTGTCGCTGACGCCGACCGGGACATTGGGCGTGCAGGGGTGGGGCGGTGGCAATGATGTCGAATCGAGTCCTGCCACGAACGGCGTCGGGCAATGGCTGACACAGGCGGCTGTGTACTCGGGCGGTACGCTGAACCAGTTCAAGAACGGGGTTGCGATTGGGATCGCGTCAAAATCGTTCGCCACGGGAACCGGGGGGATCCGGCTCGCCGAGGAGTTGAATGGAGGCAAGAACCTGAACATGGATGTCGCCGAGGTGCTGGTTTACGATCGGGCTGTCAGCGTTGAGGAGCGTCAGCAGATCGAGGGCTACTTCGGCGGACGCTATGCGATCAACACGGGTGGAGGAGGCAATACCGCTCCGACCGTGGTCATCAGCACACCGTCGAGCGGGGCGAGTTTCACCGCCGGCATTCCCGTGACCTTTACCGCCACGGCCAACGATGCCGAGCAGGGCAGCCTGACCGCGGCGATCAACTGGAGTTCGAGCATCGACGGGCCGATTGCCAGCGGCGGGTCCATTACTGTGAGCACTCTTTCGGTGGGAGCTCATGTCATCACTGCGTCGGCCGCGGACAGCGGTGGCCTCGTGGGCTCCGCGACTGTGAATGTGACGGTCATGTCCCCAAATTCCGGCGGGTTGATCACGGCCGGGCTTGCTGTCCGC
>JBEBGK010000033.1:0-12713 GCA_040081515.1 Chthoniobacteraceae bacterium | reverse complement strand
ATACTGGTCCTTCGCGGCGGTGAACTCACCCTTCGATTCCTGCACGTAGGAGCGGTAGCGATTCCAGTCGATGCTCAGGCTGTCGGGCGGCACGACCCGCCATCGATTCCCCCGGAAAAGACCCGTCGTCGCCGTGTCGCGAATGGATGCGGCGTTCTCGAAGTCTTCGCCGGCCCGCGCGGGCGCCTCGACGAATTTCAGGAACTCGATCGACTTGCTCCAGAGATATTTCTCGCCGCGCCACTCGATGTCCTTGAGTCCGCTCGTGTTCCAATTTGCGATCGTCGTAAAGACCGCGCCGGGCGGCGGAGGGGCGCCCGTCTTCCAGAAGTCGGTGACCACCGGCTGGCGTGTCGGCAGCCAGCGGATGCCGTGCAGCGGGACCGGGAAGTGCGGCGTGCCGATGTTCTCGCCGAAGGTGAAGCGTTCCCTGTGGCGGAGCAGGCGCGCGCTTGCCTTTTCCTCGCCGTTATCCACGCGGATCTGCTCGAGGCCGGGATCGCTCTCGATGTAGATGAGGTTTTGCGACACGAGAAGATCCTCGTTGAACTCCTGGGCGCCGCAGATGCTGAGTATGGCATCGGCATCGCGGTACAGTTCGCGGACCCGCTTCAGCGGGAGACCCGCGGTCGGCAGCTCCGGCAGGAAGCGCGCGCAGAAGCTCCAGCGACCTTGAAAGCCGAAGAGTTCCGCGAGGCGGTCGAGGGTCGTCGCCGCGTAGGCGTAGTCCCGATCCTCGGCATGAGTGACGGGATTGTAAACGTAGCGTGCCGAGTCCTCGACGTAATAGACCTCGTGGCCGAGCCGCTGGAGACCGACGATGTAATGCAGATGCTGCCAGATCACGCCGGCGATGGGGCAGCCGCCCATGAAGCCCATGACGACGATCCGTTTCCGATCCATCAGCGCGCGCTCACTTGAGTTGCTTGACGACGACCGCCGGATTCCCGGCGACGACGACGTTTGCCGGCACGTCCTTGGTCACGGTCGCACCCGCCGCCACGATGGAGTTTTCCCCGATCGTCACACCCTTGAGCACCACGGCGTTGAAACCGATCCAGACGTTGTCCTTGATGACAACCGGCCTCGCAGTGATCGAGGGGCGTGGCGGCCGATCCTTGTAAAACGGCGCGAGCGCCATCACGTCCAGCCGGCGTTGCGCGGCATCGATGGGATGGAAGTCGCTGTCGGCGATGCCGACATTCCAAGAGATGAGACAGAAGGCGCCGATCTCGATGCGTTCCTCGGCCATGATCATTGCGCCGTTGATGAGCGAGAAGTCGCCGATCTTGCAGGTGGCATTGGCGCCGAGCGCGAAGGACACGCCCGCATAGCACGAGACATGGTTGCCGATCTCGATGGCGCGCTCCTTCTTGCTCCGCATGAAGCGGAAGATCTGGGCGGTCTCGGCGTAGAAGCCCTCGCCCCAGAAAATATTGTCGGGAATGGGGTCCTTCCACCAGTCGTTCTCGACCCGGCGATCGGGCAGGATGTTGCTCATGCATCGCAGATAGCGCGGGAAAGGATCCTAGGGAACCCCGATCTGCGGCGTCCTCGCGTGGACGAACGATTGACACGCCTGCCGATCGGGCCGCAGTTTTCCCCAGGAGTTTCACCATGGGTACCCCTCTCGATCCAAAAGCGGTCGTCGGCCCCCCTGAGTTCGAGATGGACGAGAGTCCGTCCGAACGCGAGGAGCGGATCGAACTTGCGCTGCGCTCGGCCGAGGTCGGCACCTGGAACTGGCGGATGCTGACGAATTTCATCGTGTGGGACCCCGTGATGCACCGGCTCTTCGGCCTCGATCCGGGCGAGTTCAAAAAGAACTACGAGGACTTCGCGCGCCTGCTGCATGCCGGCGACAGGGACCGCGTCGCCAGCGAGGTGATGGCGAGCGTGGAAAAGGACCTCCCCTTTTCCTCGCAATACCGCGCGGTGTGGCCGAAGGACGGCTCCATTCACTGGATCGCGGCAAGGGGAAAGGTCTATCGCAACTCAGCCGGCCAGTCGGTGCGGATGACGGGAGTTTGCTGGGACATCACCGAGCAGAAAGCGATGGAGGAGGAGATTGAACGGGCCGCCTCGGACCTCAAGCGCTCGAACAAGGAACTCGAGCAATTCGCTTACGTCGCCTCGCATGATCTGCAGGAGCCGCTGCGGATGGTGACCAGCTACCTGCAGTTGCTCGAAAAGCGCTACACGGATGAACTGGACGCGCAGGCGAACCAGTTCATCGGCTTTGCCGTCGATGGAGCCAAGAGGATGTCTGTCCTCATCCACGATTTGCTCGCTTACTCGCGGATCGGGACACGGAAGGCGGCGCTCGCACCCGTGGACATGGCCGTCCCCGTCCGGCTCGCACTTGAGAATCTGAAGATCGCAATCGCGGAGAAAGGCGCGAGCATCTCAGTGGACGCCATTCCGACGGTCGATGGGGACGCGAACCAGATGACCCAGCTTTTCCAGAACCTGATCGGCAACGGGCTCAAATTTTGCAAGGAGGCGGCGGCGCGGATTCATGTCGCGGCGAGGCGCGGCGACGGCGAGTGGATCTTCTCGGTGGCCGACAACGGGATCGGCATCGAGCCTCAATACCGCGAGCGCATCTTTGTCATCTTCCAGCGCCTGCACACGCGGGATCAGTATCCGGGGACCGGGATCGGGCTCGCGATCTGCAAGAAGATCGTGGAGGGCCGGGGCGGACGGATCTGGGTGGATTCCGAATTCGGAAAAGGGGCGACGTTTTCCTTCTCGATTCCCGATCTGCATGGCGGCCGGACCGCCGACGCGAATTCCGTGCGGCGCCTCGCGGAGCAGTGATCGCGCGGGACGGAGGAGGGCGACCGGGAATTTGAATTGCGACTGGAATTGTCCTTTTCACTGCGTAGGTTCGCGCCCCTATGCCGCTCGACCTCAAGCACATCATCACTTCGCGCCTCGGCGAGAACTACCGGCTCCACGAGCGCCATATGAATTCGACGCTCGTGGCCGTGCAGCGAATCATCGGCTTCGATCAGGTGTATGCCCGGGGACGCGGCGCTTATCTTTATGACGCGGAGGGGCGCGACTACCTCGACTTCCTGAGCGGCTACAGCGTTTTCAATATCGGGCGCAATCATCCCGCGGTGCAGCAGGCGATCCGCGACGTGCTGGAGATGGACCTGCCGAACATGGTGCAGATGGATTGCTCGCTGCTCAGCGGGCTGCTGGCGGAGGCGCTCCTCAAGAAACTGCCCGCCCACCTCAACGCGGTTTTCTTCTGCAACTCGGGCGCGGAATCGGTCGAGGGCGCGATCAAGTTTGCCCGCGCCGCGACCGATCGCCCCGGGCTCGTGTCGCTCGAAAAGTCATTCCACGGCCTCACGAATGGGGCGCTGTCGGTGATGGGCGACGCCCACTTCCAGGAGGGCTTCGGCCCGCTGCTCGAGGACTGCACCCGTGTGCCGATGGGTGATATCGCCGCCCTCTCCGCGCGCCTGGCAAAGCGCGACGTGGCCGCGCTCGTGATCGAGCCGGTCCAGGGCAAGGGCGTCCGCTTTCCCGCCGACGACTTCTACGTGAAAGCGCAGGCGCTCTGCCGCGAGACCGGGGCTCTGCTGATCTCCGATGAAGTCCAGACCGGTCTCGGCCGCACGGGCCGGTGGTGGGGATTCGAGCATTGGGGACTGGAGCCGGACATCATCACGGTCGCAAAATCGCTGAGCGGCGGATACGTGCCGTGCGCGGCGGTGGTGGCCCGGCGCGCGATCTACCAGAAGACATTCAGCAGGCTCGACCGCTGCGTCGTGCACTCCTCGACCTTCGGCCGGAACAATCTCGCGATGGCATGCGGGCTCGCGACGCTCCAGGTGATCGAGGACGAGGGCCTCGTGGACCGCGCGCGCGACACCGGCGCGGAACTCCGCCGGCGGATCGAGGAGCTGAAATCGAAGCACTCCCTCATCAAGGAAGTCCGCGGCCTCGGTATGATGCTCGCGATCGAATTCCACGCACCGCGCGAACTCGCCTCGAAGCTGGGCTGGAAACTTCTCCACATGGTCGAGGCCGAGCTTTTCGCCCAGATGATCGTCACGTCGCTTTTCATGAAGCACCGGATCCTCACGCAGGTCGCGGGACACGGGATGGATGTCGTGAAGATCCTCCCGCCGCTCATCAGCGGCGAGGCGGAGATCGATCGCTTTGTGAAGGCGCTGGACTCCGTGCTGCAGGAGTGCCGCCGTTTTCCCGGCCCGATTTGGGATTTCGGGGCGCAACTCGTCCGCCACTCGCTCAAGCGGAAATCCGCGGAGCCGGTGCCGGCCTGAGCCGGCCGATTTTCGGGCTTGAATAGCCGGCGCAGGCTCACAGCATCCGGAAAAACCTCCCTGCCATGCAAATCACCGGCTCCGTCACCCTCCTTCTGCGCGAGAAGAATCCAGACATCTCTTCCATCGGCCCGAACGCGACCGTTTACGAGGCGATCGAATTGATGGCGAACCGGAACATCGGGGCGCTGCCCGTGGTGGAAGCCGGCAGGCTCGTCGGGATGCTCTCCGAGCGCGACTACACGCGGAAGGTCGTCCTCCGCGGCCGCGCCTCCAAGGACACCCCCGTCGGCGAGATCATGACCCGCAACCCCATCGTCGTCAGTCCGGACAACACGGTCGGCGAGTGCATGGAAATCATGACGGACGAACGCGTCCGCCATCTCCCGGTCGTAGAGAACGGTGAACTGCTCGGCATCCTTTCCATCGGTGACCTGGTCAAATGGATCATCTCCGCGCAGACCGCCACCATCGACCAGCTCACGAGCTACGTTTTCGGCGTTCAAGAGGCGTAGGCGTGCGCGGGCATCGCAGGATTCCGCCGGCAGACGCGAGCATCAGGAGCGGCGACCCCGGCATGACCGCCGCACATTCCCATTAGCCCGATGTTGCTCACCGACCTCACCTGGCCCGATGTCGCCGCGTTGGACAAGGACACGCCGGTGGTCTTTCCCGTCGCCGCGCTGGAGCAACATGGGCGGCACATGCCCCTCTTCACGGACTCGATGCTCATGGGTGAAATCGCACGGCGCGCGGAGGCGCAGTTGGGCAGCCGTGCGCTTTTCGCGCCGCTGCAGTGGCTCGGAAACTCGCATCATCACATGGATTTTGCGGGCACTCTGTCCACCGAGCCACGGGTCTATATCGATCTGCTCAGCGGCCTGCTGGAGAACTTCATCGCGCACGGCTTCAAGCGGCTGCTCATCCTCAACGGACACGGCGGAAACGATGTTCCCGGCAAGCAGGCGATCTTCGAGGTCCGTCAGCGCCACCGTGACCGGCGCGACCTGCTGCTGCTCTTCGCGACCTACTGGCATCTCGACACGCAGCCGCAAGCCGAGCACCCGTCGTTCAAGCAGGCCGTCATGGGCCATGCGTGTGAGTGGGAGACCTCGATGGTGCTCCATCTCGCGCCGCAACTCGTGAAGGATCACCGCCGTGTCGCGGAGGTGCCGTTTGGCAAATCCTTCGAGCCCGCCTCGCGCGGCTGGACGATGCCCGACCGCTCCGCACCCGGCCACATCGGCGATCCGCGCGAGGCGAGCGCGGAGAAAGGCGCGGCGTTGTTCGGAATGTTCACACGGGACGCGGTGAAGATGATCGAACGGATGATCGCGTGGGACAGCGCGAGCTGGGAGGGCTGAACCACCGGCCTATGCCAGGATTTCCGGGATCACGGCGCCGTGATCGCGTTCGAGACGCTTCCGGCCGGGGACTTCGAGCCGGCGGGAATCCAGGCCGAGTTGATGCAGGATCGTCGCGTGCACATCGGTGACGTAGTGCGGATGCTCGACTGCGTGGAAGCCGAGTTCATCCGTCGCGCCGTGGATCGTGCCGCCTTTGATCCCGCCGCCCGCCATCCACACACTGAAGCCGTAGGGATGATGGTCGCGCCCGTCGGTGCCCTGCGATCCGGGCGTGCGGCCGAATTCGGTGGCGAAAAGCACGAGCGTGTCCTCGAGCAGGCCGCGCTGTTTGAGATCGGTGAGCAGGCCGGCGATCGGCTTGTCCACTTGTTCGGCGAGCTTGGAGTGGTTCACGTTCAGTCCGGAGTGAGAGTCCCACGCGCCCGCGGCACCGTCGCCGTGCTGGATCTGGTTGAAGCGCACGCCGCGCTCCGCGAGCCGGCGGGCGACGATGAGTTGCCGCGCAAACGGCTCGGTGACTTTCTCATCCAGTCCATAGAGACGCTTCGTCTCCGCGCTCTCGGTATCGAGATTCATCGTCTCCGGGACGGCGGCCTGCATGTTGAATGCGAGCTGATAGCTCTTGATGCGCGCGAGGAGCGCCTGATCGCCGGGATACTGCTCCGCCGCCAGCCGGTTCAGCCGGTTTACGAGCGCAAACTCACCGGCCTGCTCCCGGGCGGTCAGCGGCATCTCGGGCGCGGCAAAGGCGAGCGGGTTTTTCGGATCCACACGCAGGTTCACCGCATCGAACGCGGGCCCGAGGTAGTGGCCGTCGCGCACGTCGAAGAAGCGCGGGCCCATGTTCACGAAGGTCGGCAGGTTGTCCGTCATCGAGGACAGCCCGTAAGTCACCCACGCGCCGAGCGTCGGCTCGTGCGGGTCGAGCATGTGGCGGCCGCTGTGGAATTGCACCTGCGCGCCGTGATTGTCGTCGGTCGTCCACATGCTGCGGATGAACGCGATGTCATCGGCGGACGAGCCGATATGCGGAAACCAGTCGCTGATCTCCACGCCGCACTGCCCGTATTTTTTCGACCCGACCTGAAGCGGGAAGATCACATTGCGCTGCTTGCCATTCGCGTCGTTCACCACCACCACGCGCACATTCTTCAGCTTCTCCGGCGACTGCACGTCCTTGTAAGGCGTCTCGCCGATGGTCTTGCCCGCATACTTCGTGAGCATCGGCTTCGGGTCGAAGCTCTCCATGTGGCTCACGCCGCCGCGCATGAAGAGCCAGATCACGCGCTTTGCCTTCGGCGGAAAATACGGCAGCCCGGTCGGCGGCTTCCAAGCACCTTCGCTGGCGCGCGCATCACGCGCGAGCATCGCCTGCAGCGCGATGCCCGCGAGCCCGCCGCCGAGACGGTCAAGGAACCCGCGGCGCGTGAGGAATTGCTGTGCAAAGGCGTCGTTCATCGGAGGGTGACGAAGTCATTATGGTTCATCAGCGCCTGCAGGACCAGCGTTCGCGCATGCGCGGCGTTGAGCTTGGAAAATTCCGCGAGGCTCTCGGCGCACGCGGTGCGCTCGTCGGGAGTCGGCGCGCGGCTGAGCAGCGACAGAAATGCGTTCTCGATGAATTCCGGATCCGGGAGCTTCGCAGTGCGTGCGGCAATCGCGTCCGCGCACTCGCGCGTGAGTTTGCTGTTCGCGAGGGCGAGCGCCTGCTGGGGCACGATGCTCTCCTGCCGCCGGTAGCATTCGAGCACACTGCTATTGTCGAACGCCGCGAGGAAGCGGTGCTCCACATCGGCGGTCTGCGTGAAATAGATCGCCCGGCGCAGACTCCCCTCCTCCTTCGCCGCATCCACGCCTGGTCCGCCGATGGTCCGATCGAGTCGCCCCGCGGCGTGCAGCAGCGAGTCGCGCACGGCCTGCGATTCGAGGCGTCGGGGATTCATGCGCCAGTAGCACGCGTTGTCCGGATCGGCCGCGAGCGTCGCGGGCGCCGCGTCCGCGTTCGAGGAACTGCGGCGGTAAAGCCGCGAAAGCACCATCGCGCGGTGCAGATGCTTGAGACTCCAGCCATGCCGCATGAATTCCACGGCGAGTGAGTCGAGCACATCCTGATGCAGCGGCGGCGGACACCGCAGGCCGAAGTCGCTCACATCCGGCACGAGCGACGCGCCGAAGTGGCGGGTCCACACATGATTCACGAGCACGCGCGCCGTGACCGGATTGCGCGGATCCGCGATCCACTTTGCGAGCGCGAGACGCCGCCCGGTGCTGGTCGCCGGATAACTTTGCAAGCTGGCGTTGTCCTTGTCCTCCGGCCCGACCTGCGCCTTCAGGGACGCGCGGATCGCCGCGTACTTTTCGCCCGGCTTTTCAGCACGCTTCCTGGCTGCTTCGAGCGCTGCCTCCGCGGCCTTCAGCTTTTTCTCCGCATCCGCCGGCTTGCCCTTCGCCGTTGCGGTCGGGGCATGGCGGGTCTTTTCCAGCTCACTCTCCGCACGGGCCAGTTCGTATTCCGCCTCCGCCTTCGCGGCGGCAGCGAGCACGCCTGGACTCGTGGGCGCGGGCTGCGTGTGCTTCGCACGCTCCGCGGCGAAAACCGCGCGGAGCATCGCCGGCTTCGCTTCGGCGACTGCGAGCGCTTTTTCCGCGAGGCTCACCGCCGCCACCGCTTTCGCAGCTCCGTCTTCATCCTTCTTTTCCGCACCCCGAAGCGCAGCGAGCCTGGCCTGCGATTGTTCAAGGGCTGACCTCGCCTGCGCAATTTCGCCCTCCGCGAAGCGCAATTGATCCTCGAGCACAAAGGGGAGCAGCACCGGGGCACTCGCACTCGCGGGCAGCGAAACCGGTCTGGGCGCGAACTCCGCGAATGCGAGCACTTCCGGCACCCCGGGCGGGATCGCGCGCGATTTATCCTCGTTCTTCTCATCGCCCTTGCGATGGAGATACGTCGGCTTTTCGAGGTGAAAGTCGAAGACACGCGGCAACCCGTTCCTCTCAAGGTTGGTCTCGCCGGGCCACGGATCGAGCCGCACGTGATACGGCTCGAAGACTGCGCGCATCCTGTAAAACTCGGCCTGCGCGATCGGATCGTATTTGTGGTCGTGGCATTTCACGCACTGCATCGTGACGCCGAGGAATGCGCGGCTCGTGTGCTCGACGGTCTCGTCGAGCCACGTCGTGCGATTGAAGAGGTAATAGTTGCGGGCGAGAAATCCGGTCGCGCGCAGCGCATCGCGATCCTCCGGCGTGGCCTCATCCGCAGCGAGCATCTCGGTGATCATCCGGTCGTAGCCCTTGTCCGCGTTGAGCGACTCGATGATCCAGTCGCGCCAGTGCCAGATGTGCTTCTGGCTGTGGCGGAGCTGGTCGCCGAGGCCATACCAGTCCGAGTAGCGCCAGATATCCATGAAGTGCCGTGCCCAGCGCTCGCCGTAGGCGGGCGATGCGAGCAGGCGATCCACGGTGCGCTGCATGACCACAGGCGGCTCCGCCGACTTCACGCGCGGGCCGGAGGAAAATTCGGCGAGAAAGGAGCGCAGTTCATCAGCCGTCGGCGGCAGACCGGTGAGATCGAGATACACGCGGCGCAGCCAGACCTCGGGCGCGGCTTCCGGCTGCGGACGCAAGCCGCGCTCGCGCAGTCGCGCGTCGAGCAACGAATCAATGATCGAATGCGGCGCTGCATCCGCGACCGATGCCGCAACCTTCGGTGGCTGATACGCCCAATGACTGCGCGGATCCGCTTCGGGCTTTTCGTCCGCGGGCGCAGGCGCTCCCGCAGCGAGCCATGCTTTGAGCCTTGCAACCTCCCCGCTGGTAAGAGCCGCACCTTCCGGCGGCATGCGCTCGTCCTTGTCACTCGAAGTCACGCGCCCGATGAGCAGCGGAGAGTCGTGTGCAATGGCGCCACCCGAATCGCCGCCCTTGCGCATCAGCGCGACCGTGTCGAGGCGCAGACCGGACTTCTGCTTGAGCGCACCGTGGCACGCGTAGCAGCGCGCCTTGAGCAGCGGCTTGATCGCTTTCACATAATCCGGCGCCGGGGCGGGAGGCGCGGCGTGAAGGGACGCAGCGAGGACAAGGGCCAGGCTGAGCGCCGCGGGAATGCACTGCGCGACGCTGCGAGCGATGCAGAAATCCGGAGAATCGGCGGGCGGGGTCTGCGGCATGGGGTATGCCTCGTAGGAGCAACAGGAACGCATTTCTCTTAGTGCTCGATTGCAGAACATTTTCCAGACGCGGCCCGGCTGGATCCCCGTGAGACCGGCCCAAAGATTCACGCCGTGCGCGGCTTGTCATGCCACACGCCACCGGGCCTGCCCGGCGCTCCGTTCCTGCTGCAAACAATACCCAGAAATGCCGGACAACACACCGTTCCAAAACAAGCACCCGCTCCGGATGGCGGTCGCCGTCCTTGCCTTCGCCTTTGCCATGAACGCCCGCGCGGCGGACCCGGCGGGTTCGCTGAGCTTCGTGCGCGACATCCAGCCCATCCTCACCAAGGCGGGCTGCAATGCGGGCGTCTGCCACGCGAAGGCGATCACGGGCCAGCGTGGCTTTCGCCTTTCCGTGCTCGGCTTCGAGCCGGAGGAGGACTACGAGGCCATCGTGAAACAAGGGAAGGGCCGGCGCGTTTTCCCTCCTGCGCCGGAGGAGAGCCTCATCATTGCGAAAGGCGCGGCCATCGTGCCGCACGCGGGAGGGAAGAAGCTGAATCCCGGTTCCGAGGATTACCGGACAATCGTAAACTGGATCGCCGCGGGCATGCCGTACGCGCAGAAGGACGAAGCGGCCCTCCAGGAGATCGTTGTGGAGCCGGGTCGCGTGACGATGAAGGTCAATACCGCGCAACAACTCAAGGTGACCGCCCGATACTCCGACGGCGGCACGCGCGATGTGACGAAGCTCGCGCTTTTTGAAGCCAACGATCGCGCGATGGCCGAGGCTGGCGAACTCGGTCTCGTCAGGACACTCGATATCCCGGGCAATGTTGCCGTGATGGTGCGCTTCGGGGGCAAAGTCGCGGTTTGCAGCGTATCCGTGCCGCTCGGCGCCCCGGTCGATTCCCTGCCTCCGGAGAAGAACTTCATCGACCGGCATGTGTTCGCGAACCTGAAACGGATCGGCGTGCCCCCCTCGCCGGTTTGCGACGACCCGACGTTCCTGCGCCGCGTCTCGCTCGACATCGGCGGGCGCCTTCCGACGCTGGAGGAGACGAACAATTTCCTCGCGAGCGACGCGCCGGACAGGCGGGACCGCGCCATCGAGGCGCTGCTCAACAGCCCGGACTACGCCGATTATTTCGCGAACAAATGGACCTCGCTGCTCAAGAACACGCGCGGGGACGCCGCGGACATCACGTCGAACTTTGCCTTTCACGCCTGGATGCGCGACAGCCTGCTGGCGAACACCCGGTACGATCAGATCGTGCGCCAGATCCTCGGCTCGACGGGCACGATCGTGTCGAATCCGCCCGTGGCGTGGTACAAGCGTGTGAAGGAACCCAGCACGCAGCTCGAGGACGTGGCGCAGCTCTTCCTCGGTGTCCGCATGCAGTGCGCGCAGTGCCATCATCACCCGTTCGAGCGGTGGACGCAGGCGGAGTATTACCACCTTGCCGCCTTCTTCAGCCAGATCGGGCGGAAGCCGACCGCCATCGCCGGTGAAGACCTCATTTTCCACAAGCGCGGCATCGCGCAGACCGAGCATCGCAAGACGCGGGTCATGCTAAAGCCCGCCGGTCTCGGCGAACCCGAGCTCGACATCGCGGCCGACGAGGATCCGCGCCTGGCGCTGGTGGATTGGATGAGCAAGAAGGAGAATCCCTTCTTCGCGAAATCGCTCGTGAACCGCTACTGGAAGCACTTCTTCAAGCGCGGCCTCGTCGAGCCCGAGGACGATCTGCGCGACACGAACCCGCCCACGAACCCGGAGCTCTTCGATGCGCTGGCGAAGCATTTCACCGAGAGCGGCTACGATTTGAAGTCGCTCGTCCGCACCATCGTGCAGAGCCACGCCTACCAGCTCAGCTCGGTGCCGGACGCGCACAATGCCGTCGATCGCCAGGCGTTCTCCCACTTCTACCCGAAACGAATGACGGCGGAGGTCCTGCTCGACAGCATCGACACACTCACGGGCTCGAAAACCGACTTCCCCGATCTCCCTCCGGGCACCCGCGCCGTCTCGCTGCCGGACAACAGCTACAACCGCTCCTCGCCCTTCCTCAAGGTCTTCGGCCGGCCCGAGGGCGCCAGCGTCTGCGAATGCGAACGCGTCCAGTCCGCCAGTCTCGCCCAGAGCCTGCATCTGATGAATGCCGCGGACGTGAAGGCCAAGCTGACCGCATCCGGCGGCCGCGCCGCGCAACTCGCCAAAGCCGGGATGCCCGACGCCGAGGGGATCCGCGAGCTCTACCTCGTCGCATTCTCCCGCGAGCCAACCACCGACGAAATCCGCATCGCCGAAAGTCATCTCCTCAAGACGCGGACCGATGCGCAGGGCAAGCCGCTCGATCCGCAGCGCGCCAGACGCGACGGCTACGAGGATCTTCTGTGGGCGCTGCTGAACACGAAGGAATTCCTCTACAATCATTAAGACCATGCATCCGAAATCCGTTCTCGCCATTGCCTCAGGCATGTTCGTCGCCGCGTCCGCCTTTGCGCAGCAGGTGACGCTGCCCTTGCCGCGCCTCCTCACGATGATGCCGATGGGAGGGCAGGCGGGCACGAGCGTCGAGGTCGCAATCACAGGCGAGAACGTCGAGGACGTGACAGAATTGCAGTTCTCGAGCCCGCGAATCACGGCCAAACCGGTCGCGGGTGCGGACAGGAAGTTCACGGTCAGCATCGCGGCCGACGTGCCGGCGGGAGTTTACGACGCGCGGGTGATGTCGCGACTCGGAGTGTCATCGGCGCGCGCGTTTTCCGTGCACACGCTGCGCGAAGTGACGCGGACGAAGGCGAACAACTCCGTGGAGACGGCGATGCCGCTGCCGGTGGGGACCATCTGCAATGCAACCATGACGCGACGGGCGGTGGATTTT
>JBEBGK010000564.1:0-3401 GCA_040081515.1 Chthoniobacteraceae bacterium | reverse complement strand
CGGCGACTCGTGTTTCCATTGCGGTGGAAAAAGACGACAAAGCCGCCGCGCAAAGCTACCGCATCCGCGTGCAGAACGAGGGCGGACGTCACGTCATCACGGTGCGCGGGGCCGATGCCGCCGGTGCGATGTATGGCGGGCTGGATGTCGCGGAAGCGATTCGCACAGGCACGCTCGATTCGCTGAAGGACTCGGACCACAAGCCGCACATCGCGCAGCGCGGGATCAAATTCAACATCCCGCTCGATCTTCGAACGCCGAGTTACACCGATTGCTCGGATGCGGCGCAGGCGAACATTCCGGAAATGTGGGAGCGCGAGTTCTGGACCGCGTTTCTCGATTCGATGGCGCGGCATCGCTACAACGTGCTTTCGCTTTGGAGCCTTCATCCTTTCCCCTCACTGGTGAAAGTGCCGGAGTTTCCTGAGGTCGCGCTGAACGATGTCTGGCGCACCCGCGCGAAGCTCGATGACACGTTCAGCTTTGCGGGCAATGACGTGGTCCGGCCTGCGATGCTCGCCGACCACGAGGTGGTGAAGCGGATGACGATCGATGAGAAGATCGAGTTCTGGCGCTGGGTCATGCAGCAGGCCGCCGACCGGGGCATCCGTATCTATTTCTTCACGTGGAATGTCTTCACGTTCGGTGCGGAGGGGAAGCACGGCATCAGCAACGATCTTGGCAACGAGATCACGAAGAAGTATTTCCGCGCAAGCGTGCGCGAGATGGTGAAGACGTATCCGCTACTGGCGGGCATGGGCATCACGGCGGGCGAAGGGATGCCGCACGACATGGACTCCAAGGTGAAGGAGCGCTGGCTTTGGGACACCTACGGCGAGGGCGTGCGCGATGCGCTGAAGGAAAATCCAAAGCGCGAGTTCCGCATGATCCATCGGTTTCACTGGACGGCGCAGAGCGACATCCTCGACGCCTTCAAAGACTATCCGGGGACGTTCGAGTTCAGCTTCAAGTATTCGGTGGCGCACATGTATTCGATCACGAAGCCGCCCTTCATCCAGCCGCTGCTCGAAAACCTCGCCCCCGGCCGGAAGACGTGGCTCACCGTGCGCAACGATGACATCTACACCTTCCGCTTCGGCGACCCTGGCTACGCCCGCGAATATATCGCGAACATTCCACCGGCGGACAAAATCGCCGGCTTCTACATGGGGCCGGATGGCTACGTGTGGGGTCGTGATTTTCTCGAGCGCAATCCCGCGCCCGGCCCGCGCCCGCTCGTGATGGAGAAGCAGTGGTATTCGTTCATGCTTTGGGGGCGGCTTGCCTACGACCCCTCGCTGCCGGATTCCGTCTTTGAGCGTGCGCTCGCCGCGCGGCATCCGAAGGCTTCGTCGCCACAGCTCTTTCGTGCGTTGCAAGGCGCCTCGCAAGTGATGCCGCTCATCACGCGCTTCTTCTGGGGCGACATCGATCTCAAGTGGTTCCCTGAAGCGTGCTGGAGTCATCGGCGCAGCAAGGGCAACGGCTTCTACACCGTGCGTCATTTCATGGAAGGCAGTTCGATGCCGGGTGCAAATGTGCTGAACATCCGCGACTGGCGCACGCGCCTCGCCAAGAAACAGCCGATGGAGCAAACCACGCCGCTCGAAATCGCCGCCGCCCTCGACGGTGCGGCGACGGAGACGTTCTCTGCGCTAGATGCCCTCCGCGAACCTGCGAAGAAGGACACCGAACTCCAGAAGAACATCAACGACTGCGAATCGCTCGCGCACCTCGGCCGATACTACGCGGCGAAGATTCGCGGAGCCTGCGCCCTCGCCCTGTTCGATGCGAACGGCGACAAGTTCGAGCACGACGCCGCGCTGCGTCACCTCACCGAAGCGCTCGGCCAGTGGAAAAAATACGCCGCCCTCCGCGATGCCCACTACTTCCCCGCGCTCTACAACCGACTCGGCTACGTGGACATCACCGCCCTGACCGAGAAGGTCGCCGCGGACATCCAAATCGCCCGCGACTGGAAACCCGGCACCCTGAAAGACGACGGCAAACGCGGCGGCTCGGAGAAAGGCTTCCGCAAGTGAATTTCAAAATCTGCGACGAATAATACCCATGAAAATCACCCCAATCTTCCGCGCTTGGACCCTCGCCGCTCTTGCCTTCTCCGTATCGTCTGCGGCGGCGCAGGACACGAAAGGACTCATCCGCATCGAGGCGGAAAGTTTTCAAAAGCAGACGCATGACGCGGTGCGGAAGTGGAGCGTCGCCCCTGCGGGCGATGCCGATGTGAGCGGCGGGGTTTACATCCAAGTGCTGCCGGATACGCGAAGGACGCATGACGACCCGCTGGTGAAGGGCGAGAATTTTTCCGACGAGCCGGGCGCGATGGCGGTGTTGAGTTACAGAATCCGCGTCGCGGAGCCGGGGCGGTATTTTGTGTGGGCGCGCACTTTTTCCCGCAACACCGAGGATAACGGACTGCACTTCGGTCTCGACGGGCAGTGGCCGGAGACCGGGCGGCGCTGGCAGACGGTGCGCAAGGACGGCTGGCATTGGGACTGCAAGCAGCGCACGGCCACGGTGCATACCGGCGTTCCGATGCAACTCTGGCTGGATATTGATAAAGCGGGCGAGCACGAGTTGCTGCTCTCCATGCGCGAGGACGGCGCGGCGGTGGATGAGATTATTTTAGCGCGCGATGCGAAGTTTCGTCCGCCGGGGGTGGAGTATCGGCAGGAAGATTTGGGACAGAAAAATTCGGGGAAGGCTGATTCCGCGCGGAAGCCTTCTGAAAAACTTCCTGTACCCAATCTTTCGAACGTAAAGCGCCAGCCCGACGGCACCGGCGCGGTTGCGGTGAGCGGCGAATTGAAACAGTGGCACAAGGTCACCCTCACGCTCGACGGGCCATTCGCCCACGAGCGCGACACACAGCCGAATCCGTTCACGGATATCAGCCTGAACGTCACTTTCACGCACGAGAGCGGTGCGCCGTCGTATATCGTGCCGGGCTACTTCGCGGCAGATGGCAATGCCGCCGAATCCGGCGCGGAGAGCGGCACGAAGTGGCGCGCGCATCTTTCACCCGACAAGCCTGGCAGGTGGAATTACTCAACTTCACTGCTGCGCGGGAAAAATGTTGCCTTCGATCCCGAGGCCGTGCGGTTGGCTTCACCCGGCTGGGGCAGGAGTGGTTCCTTCACCATCGTGACGAGCGACAAAACCGGCCGGGATTTCCGCGCCAAAGGCCGACTGCAATACGTCGGCAAGCATTACCTCCAGTTCGCCGGGACGAAGGAGTATTTCCTGAAAGCCGGCCCTGACTCGCCGGAAACGCTGCTGGCCTACTCCGACTTTGACAACACGAGCACCGAGAAGGCTGACAAAGGTCCGCTCAAAACCTGGTCGCCTCACGCCGGTGACTGGACGGCAGGCGACCCGAC
>JBEBGK010000563.1:0-3402 GCA_040081515.1 Chthoniobacteraceae bacterium | reverse complement strand
GCGTTCGGGATGGCGGCATTCGCGAGCATCGGGCTCCCGGGCTTCGCAAATTTCGCGGGTGAAACGATGGTCTTCTTCGGCGCATTCAAGAGCGGCGCGACAGCCGGGAGCCTCAATTTCGGCGGCTCCCAGATTGCGACGATCTGCGGACTGTGGGGTGTGGTCATCAGCGCCGTTTACATGCTGCGGGCCTACCGGCAGATGTTCATGGGCGAGCCTGCGGCGGAGCGCGCGGTTGCGGAGCCCGGCGCCGCCCTGCGATGGAGCGTCATCATGCTGCTGGCCGTCCTCCTCATCGGCGGCATGTGGCCGAGATCGTTCCTCAGCCTGATCCAGCCGGGCATCGAAGCACTCATCGCGAAATAGGCCATGCAACAAGTCATCCCAGCCATCGCGCTCGAAGTCATCGTGGTCCTGCTCGGCGTGCTCATGCTCATGGCCGAGGCATTCAGCAGGCGCGCCGACCGCTCCCACATGGCGAAATATGCCATCGGCGTGCTGGCGGCGTTGCTCGGCATGTCTTTCTTCACGAAAGTCGCGCCGGAGCACGTGGCCGGTTCCAGCTACTGGGCCTTCTATGCCGCGGACGCGACCGCCCTCTTTTTCAAACGGATCGCACTCGGGACGACCATCGTGTTCCTCGTGATGGCGATCGAATACCGCCATGTCCTCGCGAAATTCATACCCGGCGGCGAACCGGGGCAGGGGACCGGCGAATTTTTCAGCCTTCCGATCTTTGTCTGCGCCGGCCTGATGTTCATGGCTTCCGCCGTGGATTTCATCCTCATCTTCGTGGCGCTGGAACTGGTCACCATCGGCTTCTACGTGCTCGTCGCTTACACGCGCCGGAATGGGGAGTCGCTCGAGGCGGGTGTGAAATATCTGATCCTCGGCGCGTTGAGCACCGGTTTTCTCGTCTATGGCATCACGTGGATCTTCGGCCTCACCGGCGAGACGAACCTGATGCAGGTGAAAGTGCGCCTCATGACCGGTTTCTCCGCCCCAAGCATCGCTGGCGGCCACGGCGCCGGCGAACTGCTCGGCAATGAGACCGCGCTGCTGTTCGGCATCATGCTCATCCTCGTCGCGCTCGGCTTCAAGGTCGCCGCCGCCCCATTCCAACTCTGGGTTCCTGATGTCTATCAGGGCGCGCCCACCCCGGTCACCGCATTCCTCAGCGTCGGAAGCAAGGCGGCGGGATTCGTGGTGCTGGTCCGCACCCTCGACGTCTTCCTCGCGGTGCCCGCGGTGTCGGGAAAGGTGGTTTCCGTGCTCGCCCTGCTTGCCGCCGCCACGCTGCTCTACGGCAATCTTACCGCGATGCCGCAGGACAATCTCAAGCGGCTCTTCGCCTATTCCAGCATCGCGCATGCAGGCTACCTGCTGATTGCCTGCGCGGCGCTCCTCGCCGATCCGGTGTCTGCGAAGGAGGCCATCAGCTTCTACCTTGCGGGATATCTGGTGATGACGCTGCTGAGCTTCCTCATTCTCATCGTCGTGGCCTGTCACAGCCGGGGCGACGACATCCGGCATTTCAACGGGCTCGGCAGACGCAGCCCGGTGCTCGCCGCTGCGATGACCGTCGCGGTGGCAAGTCTCGCGGGCGTCCCGCTCACCGCGGGCTTCCTCGGAAAGTTCCTCGTCTTCAAGACCGCCATCGCATCCGGCCTTTGGGTGCTGATTGGCCTGGGCATCGTCACCGTGGCCGCCGGGTTCTACTACTACTTCAAGGTGGTCGCCGCGATGTACTGGCAGGAACCGAACGACTCGACGCCGATCCGGATGTCGCCGCTCACCGGAATCTCGGTGATCGCGCTCGCGTCCTTCGTGATCATTCTCGGCGTCTTCCCGGGGCTCGTGCTTGAGCAGTTGAAGGAACGGGCGACGCCAGCGCCGCTTCACGTCGCGGGCCGGTAGCCACGGCTACTGTGCCGTCCACCCGCCGTCCACGACGAGCATCGAGCCGGTGACGTAGCTCGAGGCCTCGCTCGCGAGGAAAATGGCGGCGCCCTGGATCTCTCGCATCTCGGCCCATCGCTGGAGCGCCGTCGCGCCGACGATGAATTTCTTCGCCTCCTCCGTCCCGGCGATGGGTGCATTGATCTCGGTGAGAAAAGGCCCGGGGCAGATCGCATTGACCGTGACCCCGTGCGACGCGACCTCGAGCGCAAGTGCGCGCGTCATCTGCACCACTGCGCCCTTGCTCGCGGTGTAAGGCGTCCGGTTCGCGAGTCCGACCAGCCCGAGCGCGCTGGCGAGATTGATGATGCGTCCCCACTTGCGCTCGCGCATGCCGGCCAGCGCGGCCCGGCAGCAGAGCCACGTGCCGGTGACATTGATGTTCATCACCTCGGCAAACTGCTCCGGAGTGAGGGCCTCGATCGCGCCGCGCGTATTGATCCCCGCGCTGTTGATGAGGATGTCCACCTTCCCAAATTCGCGGCAAGCGGCGGCGATGAACGCATCGACCTGCGCCGCCTGAGTCACGTCCGCCTGCCAGCCGACCGCCTTGTGGCCGAAATCCCGCGCGACTGCCGCTGCCGCGACCTCGGCTTCCTCGCGATGGCGGCTGACGAGCATCACATCCGCGCCGGCTGAGGCGAGCCCCGCGGCCATTGCAAGACCGAGCCCCTTCGAGCCGCCGGTGATCACGGCGCTGCGGCCGGTGAGATTGAATTGCTTGATGCCGGGGAGCGGTTCGGTGGATGCGGTTGGGTTCATGTTTTGAAATGGGCGCGCATCCACGCGAGGCTGCTCCGGTTGTTCTGCTCCTCGGCGGCGAGTTGCTGCGCGAGCGAGCGATCCCCGGTGCCATCCGGCGGATGCTCCGGCGGATGGCGTCGCACGAGCGTGAGCCCGGCGGCGAGAGCGGGTTCGCGGCGTTCGGGAAAAGTGGTCCAATATCCTGGTGTCAGGCACGGCACCCTCAGCGGATCGCGCGTGGCCATCTCGAGATTGAAGACGATCGCGGGATTCGCCGTGCGCAGCGTGGTGATGATCCGCGGAAGGTCGAGGAAGCCCGTCCCGAGCGAGACTTCACTCAGGAGGAAGCCATCCGGATATGGCTGCACCGCCATGTCCTTCAGATGCACGCTCATGGCAAATGGCGCCAGCGCCTCCACGACCGCGTGCGGCTCCTCGAGCAGCGCGATGTTGTTGCCCGTGTCCACGAGCGTACCGATCCACTCGCTGCCGAGCTTGCGAAGAATTTCGATCAATTCCGCCGCCGTCTGGTCCTTGTGATTCTCGATCGCGAGGCGGAGCCGGTGTTTGCGCAGCACTGGCTCCGCGAAGGCGAGGCTTTGTATGCAGCGGAGCCGGAACTCGCGGAACTGCTCGAAGGCCCGTCCGATCTCCGGGGCAAGCAGGCCGCCGACTACGCTTTCCTGGCGCCTCCGGGGG
>JBEBGK010000032.1:0-12762 GCA_040081515.1 Chthoniobacteraceae bacterium | reverse complement strand
TTTCCTTCTTCGCGCTCTTAACCTCTTTGCCGGCGCCGGCGGATGAGACCGCCGGGGCGACGAGGAGCGAGGCTGCGCAGAGAAGGATGGAGACAGGATTTTTTTGCATGGCCAAAGACGCGTATCCGGCACCCGGCCGTCAGGGCTCCACCGGACTTGGCCGACCTGAATCACATTTTGCGGAAAATCCGCCATCACCGGGAACCGCTTCCCATTGAGGCCGCCCCATGAGGCATCTTGTCGACGAGCCGAGGGATGTCCGCTACAAGCGCGTCCCACCCATGAACGAGAACCGCCTCCCTCCGCAGACCAAATACATCGTCGGCAACGAAGCGTGCGAGCGGTTCAGCTTCTACGGGATGCGCTCGCTGCTCGTGGTGTACATCGCCAGCCAGCTCTATCCCGGTGGCAAGGATGCGGAACCATTCGCGAAGGCCGTCTTCCACTACTTCATCGCCGCAACGTACCTGCTGCCGCTGCTGGGCGCGTGGATCGCGGATCGATTCTGGGGCCGCTACAAGACGATCCTTTACATCTCGCTGATGTATTGCGTCGGCCACGGGCTGCTCGCGGCGACCGACCTGACGAGCACGCTCGGCGCAAAGCGCGCGGTCTTCTTCGCCGGCCTCGCGTGCCTCGCGATCGGTTCGGGCGGAATCAAGCCCTGTGTCTCCGCGTTCGCCGGCGATCAGTTCCGCGGCGGGCGCGAGCATTTGCTGCCCAAGATTTACGGCCTCTTTTATTGGAGCATCAATTTCGGCAGCTTCTTTGCCTTCATCGCCATCCCGGAAATCATGAAGCACGGCGGCTTCGCCTGGGCGTTTGGCATTCCGGGAATCTTCATGGGAATCGCGACGTTCATCTTCTGGCTCGGCCGGCATTCCTATCAGCACGTCCCTCCGAGCCGTCATGCACCGCCGGTGGATCACGCCACGCGGACGGCCGACCTCGCGACGCTCGGCCGTATCGCATTGGTCTTCCTGCCCGTCTCGGTGTTTTGGTCGCTCTTCGATCAGACGGGCAGCACGTGGATCCAGCAGGGCGAGCACATGACTCCGATGTCCATTCCGCTGGGGAAGTGGAGCTGGGAGTTGAACGTGCTGAACATGCAGGCGGTGAATGCGCTCTTCGTGATGATCTTCATCCCCTTCTTCACCTACTGGCTCTACCCGCGGCTCGAACGCGCCGGCCTGAAGCCGACACCGCTGCGCCGCATGGGCGTGGGAATGGTCATCGGCGCGCTCTCGTTCGTCGTCTCTGCATGGTTGCAGCAGCGCGTGGATGGCGGGGAAAAACTGAGCATCCTCTGGCAGCTCGCGCCCTATGCGGTGCTCACCGCGGGCGAGGTGCTGCTGTCGGCCACCGGTCTCGAGTTTGCCTTCACGCAGGCGCCGCCGCGGCTGAAGAGCACCATCATGAGCTTTTGGCTGCTCACCGTCTTCCTCGGTAACTTTCTGACCGGGACGATCACCTGGCTGAATGCAAAATTGATCGGCGGCTCGGCATCCGGCGAGATGCTCTTCTACGCGGGTCTCATGCTCGTGGTCGCCGGCATCTTCGCCGCCATCGCGCGAAAGTTCCCCGATCGAACGCCGCAGCCCGAACCAGTTCCCCAGCCATGAAGACCACGCTCCTTTTTCTCACAACGATGATGACGTTCTCGAACGCAGCCGACTGGCCGAAGTTTTCGTATCCGCCGACCCGCAAAGAGGACGTCGTGGATGACTATCACGGCACGAAGGTCGCCGATCCCTATCGCTGGCTGGAGGACGACAATGCGGCTGAGACCAAGTCGTGGGTGGAGGCGGAGAATCGCGTGACGAACGCGTTTCTCGACGGCATTCCGCAGCGGAAGCAGATTCGCGAACGCCTCACGAAGCTGTGGAACTACGAGCGCTTCGGCGCGCCGTTCAAGCGGGGCGGCAGGTATTTCTGGACCTACAACAGCGGCTTGCAGAACCAGCGCGTCCTTTACGTCGCGGAGAGGCTCGATGCCGAGCCGCGCGTGCTGCTCGACCCGAACTCGCTTTCCGCGGATGGCACGGTGTCGCTCACCGACTACGTTCCGAGCGAGGATGGGAAGTTGCTCGTCTATGGACTCAGCCGTGCGGGGAGTGACTGGGAGGAATTCCACGTACGCGAGGTGGAGACAGGGAAGGATCGCGGTGACCTGCTGAAGTGGGTCAAGTTCAGCGGTGCTTCGTGGATGAAGGATGGGACAGGCTTCTTCTACTCGCGCTACGACGAGCCGAAATCGGGCGATGTGCTGAAGGGGAAGAACGAATTTCAGAAACTCTACTTCCACAAGCTCGGCACGCCGCAGGGCGGGGATGCGCTCGTGTACGAGCGGAAGGACCACGCGGACTGGGGATTCAACGGAAGGGTGACGGACGACGGGCGGTATCTGATCATCCATGTGAGGCAGGGCACGGACCCGAAGAACCGCGTCTTTTACAAGGATCTCACGGTGCCGGATGCCAAGGTCGTCGAGTTGCTGAACGACTTCGATGCAGCCTACGGATTCATCGACAACGTCGGTCCGGTTTTCCTCTTTCACACCGACCTCGATGCGCCGCGCTACCGCGTCATCGCCGTGGACACGCGCGCGCCCGTGCGGGCGCACTGGCGCGAGTGGATCCCGCAGGCGGCTGAGAAGCTGGAGGACGTGAGCTACGTCGGCGGTCGTCTCATTGCGAGTTACCTCAAGGATGCGCGGAGCGAGGTGAAGCTTTTCGGCGTCGATGTCGCCGGGCCCGATCCGATGCAGACGCAGGCGAAGCCCCTGGGCGAACTCAAACTGCCGGGAATCGGCACGGTCGGCGGCTTTGGCGGGCGCGCGGGCGACACCGAGACGTTTTTCAGTTACACGAGCTTCACGGAACCGGGAGCGATTTACCGGATGGACGTCGCAAAGGCGGATTTCGCGGTGTGGCGCAAACCGAAGGTGGATTTCGACAGCGCGGCGTATGAGACCGAGCAGGTCTTCGTGCAGAGCAAGGACGGCACGCGTGTCCCGATGTTCATCACGCACAAGCGCGGGCTGAAGCTCGATGGCAGCACGCCGACGATCCTCTACGGCTACGGCGGCTTCAATATTTCGCTCACTCCGGCGTTCTCCATCTCACGCGCCGTCTGGCTGGAGATGGGCGGGATCTTCGCCGTGGCGAATCTCCGCGGAGGGGGAGAGTACGGCGCGGACTGGCATCTCGCGGGCGTGAAGCTGAAGAAGCAGAATGTCTTCGACGACTTCATCGCCGCGGCCGAGTGGCTGGTGAAGAACAACTACACGCGACCGGAGAAGCTCGCGATTCAGGGCGGCAGCAACGGCGGACTGCTCGTCGGCGCGGTGATGACGCAGCGGCCGGAACTGATCGGCGCTGCGTTGCCCGCCGTGGGCGTGATGGACATGCTGCGTTTCCACAAGTTCACGATCGGCTGGGCGTGGAAGAGCGACTACGGCAGCAGCGAGAACGCGGAGGATTTCAAGGCGCTGCACGCGTATTCGCCGTATCACAATCTCAAGCCCGGCACGCGCTACCCCGCGACGCTCGTGACGACCGCCGATCACGACGACCGCGTGGTGCCCGCGCACAGTTTCAAATTCGCCGCGCGATTGCAGGAGTGCCAGGCAGCGGGCGGCCCGCCGGTGATGATCCGGATTGAGACGAGCGCCGGCCACGGTGGCGGCACCGCGCTGAAAAAGGTGATCGAGGAAACGACCGACGCGTGGGCCTTCCTCGTGAAGGTCTTCGCGATGCCGTGACGGGATTCCAGTAAGGATCGCCCCAGGGCCGGGCGGGAATCGAATGCCGTCGCGCTTTCCCTATTTTTTGCTTCCGAGGACAACGCGGATGATGTGTGGCTGCTTGTCGTCGAGCAGCGGGATGGCCTTCGACATCACGGGGGCTCCGTCCAATTCCACCGAGGCGACGCCGCGGGAGACGTGGGCGGGATTCTCGATCACGATTTCGTACGGTGTGCCTTTGTGCCGGTAGCGGATGCGGAAGCCTGGCCAGCCTTTTGGGATCACGGGGTCGAGGGTCAGCGTTTCGCCGCGGAGTTTGAAACCGAGGACTTCCTCCAGCCACACGCGGTAGATCCATCCGGCGGCTCCGGTGTACCAGGTCCAGCCGCCGCGACCGACTTGATCTTTCAACGCGTACACATCGGCGGCGACGACGTAGGGTTCGACTTTGTAGCGGTCGAAATCCTTTTCGGCGCGGGCGTGTTCGATGGGGTTCAGCATCCGAAGCAGTGACACGGCTTTGTCGCCGTCGCCCTGGCGCGCGAAAGCCAGCGCGACCCAAGCGGCGCCGTGCGTGTACTGGCCGCCGTTTTCGCGGACGCCGGGCGGGTAGCCTTTGATGTAGCCGACATCCTGCGGCGATTTGTCGAAGGGTGGCGTGAAGAGCAAAATCATGCGCTCGGCTTCGCGGACGAGATTTTCTTCGAGCGAGCGGAGGGCGGTGTCGGCGCGCGTGCGATCCCCGGCACCGGAGATTGCGGCCCATGATTGCGGGAGGGAATCGATGCGGGCCTCCACGCATTCCTTCGATCCCAGCGGGGCGCCGTCGTCGAAATATCCGCGGCGATACCACGCGCCGTCCCATGCCTCGGCGTCGATTATCCCGACCATTCCCTCGGCGCGGGTGCGGCATTCGGCGGCTTCGGTGACGCCATCTCGGAGTTCGAGCAGCTCGGCGAAATCCTTCAGCACACAGATCTGGAACCATGCGAGCCAGACGCTCTCGCCTTTGCCGCCGATGCCGACGCGGTTGAGCCCGTCGTTCCAGTCGCCACCGCCGATGAGCGGCAGTCCGTGCGGGCCCGTGGCGGATGCATGCGCGATCGCGCGGCGGCAATGCTCCAGCAACGGCGCGTGCGTGGCGGAGATCGCGGGGACGGAGAAGCTTTCGTGTTCGCCCTCCGCCAGCGTCTTCGCTTCGAGAAAAGGAACAGCTTCATCGAGGATGGCAGTGTCGCCGGTCGTGCGCACGTAATGCGCGGTGACAAAGGGCAGCCACAGCAGATCGTCGGTGATGCGCGTGCGCACGCCGCCGCCGGATTCGGGATGCCACCAGTGTTGCACATCGCCCTCGATGAACTGCCGCGCGGCGGCCCGCAGAATGTGTTCGCGCGCGATCTGTGGCGCGGCGTACACGAGTGACATCACGTCCTGGAGCTGGTCGCGGAATCCGTAGGCGCCGCCCGATTGGTAAAACGCCGAGCGTCCCCAGAAGCGGCAGCTCAGCGTCTGGTAGAGGAGCCAGCGATTGATGAGGAGATTCGCCGACAGCTCTGGAGTTTCCACCTCGATGGTGCCGAGGAGTTCGTCCCACCAACGGCGTGTCTCGACGAATGCCGCCTCGACGTTTGCCGGATCGCGGAACTGCTGCACGAGCGCGCGCGCCTGCCATTCGTCGGCGGTCTGGCCGAGGAGGAACGTGATTTCCGCCTCCTGTCCCGGCTCGATCTCCACGGTGGTCTGCACCGCCGCGCATGGGTCGAGGCCCGCGCCGGCACCGCCGGACAATCGCGCGTGCTCCATCGCGGCGGGATTGCTCATGCACCGGTTGCGCCCGATGAAGACGGCGCGGTCGCCGGTGTAAGAGGCGGGCGCCGGGCTCGAAGTGGCGAAGGTGACCTGATCGCAGAATTCCGGTTCGTAGGCGTTGCGCGCGAACAGGCTCCGGCTTTGCAAATCCCATTTCGTGACGACGTGCATCGCGGTTTCCTCCGGAACGCTGCCGAGGACGAGCGTAGCGTACGAGGTGATGGTGAGCCTGCGCCGCTGCGAGGATCGATTGCGCAGCCGGAGCCGCTGCACGCGCACGGGCTGTCCTCCGCTCGCATTCACGGGTACAAATGTCAGCAACTCCTGCTCGATGGCGTGGCTGTTGTGCTCGAAGACCGTGTAGCCCTGCCCGTGCCGCGCGCGGTAGGCATCCATCTCGCGGATCGGCGACGGCGTGGGCGACCAGAGGACACCGAGGTCGTCATCGCGGATGTAAATGGCGTCTCCGGGCGGATCGGACACCGGGTCGTTCGACCACGGCGTGATGCGATGGCTCTGGCTGTTGCCGCACCACGTGAAGCCCGCGCCGGATTCGGAAACGAGCGTGCCGAAATTGGGATTCGCCATCACGTTGACCCATGGCGCAGGCGTCTGTTTCCCGGGGCCTAGGTAGATGACGTATTCCCTCGCGTCCTGCGTAAAGCCGCCAAGGCCGTTGAAGTACTGCAATTCCATGAATGGCAGCGGGCGGGATGCCTCTTCGCGGAAGTGTCTTCCGGGAACACGCGGCACGGGCGCAGGACTCTGAGGAACGGGCGTGGCGAGCTGCCTGCGCAGCGTGCCACGTGCCGCGACAATCACAGCGCGCGCGGCGGCGAGGACGGCAATCAGATCCGTCTGCGGGATCTTGGCCGCCAATCGCAGGAACACTCCGCCGGGTTTGTCCACGCCGGTGAGCTGCACGTGCGCTTCGCAGAGCCGGCGCAGGTGCGCGGTGAGGGGCTCCTCGTAGCTCTCCATCTCCTCGCTTAGGAGCACGAGATCGACCTTCAGTCCGCGCAGGTGCCAGAACGTGTGCGCCGTGAGGACTTCGCGCACGACCTCGATGTCGCGGTGGTTCCCGATCGACACGACGACGATCGGCAGATCGCCCGAGATGCCCTGCGCCCAGAGCGCGCGCTGGCCGCCCGTCCCGCGCCCGAGCCGCGCGGGCGGCGGCCGCAGACGCGCCTGCGGGAAAAGGACGTGCGCGGCGAGTTGTTGAAAAAGCTGCACGTCGCCCGGGCGGATGTGCAGGCGCCGCATTTCGAGCTGCGAACGCGTCCACGCCGTCTCGAAGGCGCGCGTGGAGACGCGGAGTTCCGAGTAGCGCTCGATCAAGCCGATCACCGCCTCACGCGAGTCGGCGACCACGGTGACGAGGGAAAACTGGAAGCGCTGATTCGGCGCAATCGTCACGCGCCGGCGCAGACTGAAGATCGGATCGAGCACGGAGCCCGCGCTGTTCGTCAGCGCGCGCCCGACAGCTTCCGGATTTTCCAGCGAGCGACCACGGCCCAGGAAACTCAGGCGGTCCGTCTCGAATTGCGGCGGATCTGCGGGAGGCGCTTCCATCACCATGAGATGCGCCGCCCAGACGGGCTGATCGCTTGGCGAGCGCGGACGTCGTCGCGCGACGAGCGCCTGGCATTGCGGCAGCCACTCGGTCTCGATGAAAAGTTTGTTGAACGCGGGATGCGCGCGGTCGGCGTTGTGCGGGGCGAGTGCGAGTTCGACGTAGCTGGTCAGTTCGAGGCGGCACGGCTGGCGGGAGACATTTACCAGCGTCACGCGCCGCACCTCCGCATCGTCCTCGGCGGAAATGGCGATGTCGGTGAACGTGTCCACGCGCCCACTGCGCCGCCGGAACTCCGCCTTGTCGGGCGTGAAATTCCATGTGTAGCGCATCTCCGGCGTCCGCACCGGCTGATGCGTGACACTCCACAGCGCGCCGCCATCCAGGTCGCGGATGTAGCACGCAGCCCCCGGCGCATCGCACGTGGTGTCCACCCGCCAGCGGGTGACATCCAGATCGCGCCAGCGCAGGTAGCCGCCGCCGGAATTCGTCACCATCACCGAGAGCCCGCCATTCGAGAGCAACTGCGACCGTGGCGTCAGCGTGTCCGGCGTGTGCGCGGGAGCGGCGGCGGCGCCGGTCACCGGAATCACGCGCGGCAGCGGGCGTTCCTCGCGTGCCTCGCCGGTGGCGGGCGCGATCGATGCCGGAATGTGTTCGTGGAGCAGCGCCTCGGTAGCGCGCATGCGCGGGTCGGAATGGAACCGCGTCCGCATCACATCCCCGTGCAGCGCGTTGTCGAACGCGAGCAGCGACATGCCCTGATGATGCACCATGAAGCAACGCACGACGATGCCCGCCTCGCCGCCCGGTTCGCGTCGCCGCGAAAAATCGATTGATTCGTAGTAGCCGTAGTCGCCCACCATCTCGACGTCCTCGAGCGACGCCAGCCGTCGCAGATTTTCCATCGCGAGGACAGGCTCCACTCCCAGCGCGAGCGCCGTCGCGTAAGGCGCGATGACGAGATCGCGCTCCTGGCCACGCTTCAGTGCGAGCGTCGGCACACCGAAGGCGTTGTATTGATACACGTGATGCCGGTCCAACGCGCTGAACGCCGATTCGGAAATGCCCCACGGCACGCCCTGCTGCGTGGCATATGCGATCTGGCAATGCACCGCATCGCGGCACGCGCGATCGAGCAGCGAATGCTCGTACGTCCGGGTGAGCAGCACCGGCATGAGGTATTCGAACATCGTGCCGCTCCACGAGAGCAAGGGCAGCCGCCCATTCACCGATCCAAACGGCCTGCCCATCGCCCACCAATGCTCCATCGGAACCTCGCCCCGCGCGATCGCCATGAGGCTCGTGAGCCGCGCTTCACTGGCGAGGAGATCGTAGAAGGATGTGTCGAGCCGTCGGTCCGCCACCTGGTATCCGATGGCGAAAATGCGGCGCTGCTCGTCGTAGAGGAAGCGCATCCCCATTCCGCGTTCCAACTGCTGGATGCGCCGCGAGACCGCCTCGATCTGCGCGAGCTGGTGTTCCGCATTGTGCCGTGCCGCAGGGGCCGAGGCTGCGAGTTCGTCGAGCCACACACGCACGGGTTCGGGAATGCCGGGCTCATCGCGGCGCAGGTGTAGGGCGAGCAGCGCGGGCATTCGCCGGATGCTCCCCGTCGCGATGTTCTGCACGGAGAAAGTGCTGGCGAGCGCCTCGCGCCGGAATTCATGCACGGACTCGCCGAGCGACATCAACTGCGGCGGCGATGCCGCCAGGATTTCCACCGGTCGCAGATATCGGTCGATGATCGCATTCCATGCCTCGACCTGCTTGCGGACTTGCTGCGCCCAGTAGGTGCGCGGGTCGCTGCCTTCCACCGGCAGCGCCTGCACCAGTGCCAGCGCGGGCTTGGTTGCGGAGCGGATGCGGTGAATCACATCCTGAAGTTCCATCGGCGCCTGTGCCGTGAGTTTTTCCAATGCGTGCAGCGCCTGCTGAAAAGCGGGGCCGCACGGTGGGCCGGGGACTTCACGCAGCACATCGAGCGTGTCGGCGAGCCCGCGGAGTGCGGAGACATTGAGCACGGGGCGCGTCAGCAATTCCCGGAAGCCGGCATCGAGCGCGAGCAGACTCGCGGCGAGATTTCCGCTGTCCACGGTCGAGACGTAGCGCGGGCGCAGCGGCTCGAGGTTGCCGATGTCGTACCAATTCAATAGGTGGCCCTCGAAACGCTCCAGCTTGTCGAGTGTGTCGAACGTCGAGGCGTTGCGCGCGGTGACGTCATCGACGGTGATGTATCCGAAGTCATTGGCTGCGACTGTCGCGAGCATCCACAGGCCGATGTTCGTCGGCGAGGTGCGCAGGAAAAGTTCGCGCGCGGGTGACTCCTGCAAATTATCCGGCGGCAGCCAATGCGTCTGCGGCCCCACGAAGTCATCGAAGTACCGCCACGTGCGCCGCGCCGTTCCGCGGAGCATCCGGCGATCGGCGTCGGTGAGTGTCCCGCCTCTCGCGGTGATCGCGGGGCGATTCAGAAAGATCACCGCCGCTGGGAAGAGCATCCACAGCAGCAGGAATGGCAGCGCCGCCAACACCGCTTTCGGCCCGAGGAACGAAATGGCAACGAGCAGGAGCGCGGACACGGCGGGAATCCAGAGCCGCTGGACGATGAATTGCCGCTGCTGATTCTTCGCGCGCCGATGGGAATCCTGCGCGGTCTCCCATTCGAGGAGGAGGTGGTGCGACACCAGCCGGCGATAGGCCGTGCGCACGATCGCGCCGATCGCGAGGCCCGAGTAATCCACGAGGAAGACCGCGTTGAAAAATGAGCGCATCAGATTGCTCCGCGGCTCCCGCCAGAACCTTGTCCCCGGGGGCGGAAGATTGATCAGCGGTGCGAGCATCGAAATGAAGACCGGCCACAGCAACAGGCCCGCCACGAGCACGCTCCACATCACGGGCACCGGCGTGAACAGCCAGCCGATGCTGAGCAGCGCGACCAGCGCGGGCGGCACGAGACTGCGGCGCAGATTGTCGAAGATTTTCCACCGGCTGAAGACGCAGAGCGGACTGGCACATTTCCCGCCACCGCCCGCGGGGACGCGCGAGCGCAGCCAGTCGGTGATCTGCCAGTCGCCGCGAGTCCAGCGGTGCTGGCGGTTCCACCACGCGATGTAGCTGCTCGGAAAGACGTCGAGCAATTCGATGTCCGTCGCCAGCCCCACGCGCACGTGGACGCCTTCGATCAAGTCGTGACTCAGCAGATGCGCCTCCGGAAATCGCCCCGACAGCAGGCGATGAAACGCCTGCAAATCATAGATGCCCTTTCCGTGATAACTCCCTTCGCCGGTCAGATCCTGGTAAACGTCCGACACCGCGTGCGTGTAAGGATCGATCCCGCGCGGGTCGGCAAAGGTGCGCGAGAACCACGTGGCCGTGGAGCTCGGCAAAGTGGCGCTCACGCCGGGCTGAATGATCGTGTAACCACGCAACACCGTGCGGCCGTCGGGGGAAAGCTGCGGCTGGTTCAGCGGATGCGCGAGCGTCTCGATCATCCGGCGCGCGGTGTCGCGGAGCAGTTGCGTGTCGGCGTCGAGCGTGATGACGAAGCGGATTCCTTCGAGCTGCGCGCGGTCGCCCGAGCAGAGCAGTTCGTCCAGCTCCGGCGCGGACTCGCCCATCAGAAACCGGTTGAGCTGTTCGAGCTTCCCGCGTTTGCGCTCCCATCCCATCCACCGCTGCTCGCTCTCGCTCCACTCGCGATTGCGATGAAAGAGGAAGAACCTTCCCTCACCGTGACGGCGGTTCAGTTCCTCGATGCCACGCACGACGATCTCGAGATACTCCGGGTCCTCTGGCATTTGCGGCCGCGGCGCATCGGCAAAATCGCTCAGCAGGGCGAAACGCAAATTCGGATCCGTGTTTCCGAGGAAGCGAATCTCGAGTCGCTCCAGTTCGTTGCGAATCGCGTCCGGCGTCATCAGCATCATCGGCACGACGACCAGCGTGCGGCAATCGTCCGGGATGCCTTCCTTCTTGAAGGACATCTTCGGCAGCACGCGCGGTGGCAGGAGTCGCGTCACGAGATGATGGACGATCTGCAGCGCCAGTTCGCTCGCGGGCAGCAGGAGCAAAAAGCCGAGCATTACGAGCAACGGAACCCCCGCCCCAGCTTCCGCCGTGATGACGAGAGGACCGGCCATCAGGACCGCGGTGAGCGCACCGAGGCTGACGAAATAGAATGCCGCCGCATGGCGCCGCACCCACCGGTTCGAGCGTTCCCGCAGAGGCGCACGAGCCCCCGCCTCGCGCTCGAGCGCCGCCCGACCTTCATCGATCAGGTGATAGCCCACATGGCGCGCGATTTCATCCGTCGCCTGTCCCGCGCCCGCGAGCGCGAGGCCGATGACCTCCAGTTCGGACATCTTCGACCACTTCGCGATCTCCTCGACCGCGTCGCGGTAGCGGTTTCGCGTATCGAAATCCACGTGCGGATAAATGCCCGCGGGATCCTTGGCAAACTCGACATCCGCCCGGCTGACCGTCTCGAAAAGCTCATGCCACTGGATCTGCATGAGCCGACGGCAGCTCGTGATGACATTCGAGAGCGAAGTCTGCTGCACCACCTGCCGGCGATGCTCCTCCTGAACGACCTCGATCATCGGCGCGCCGAGCGAACGATCCAGCCACACACTCACCATCGGCAGCGCCGACTCCTCGTCGTAAAGATGCGCCACGAGCTCACTCGCGAAATGAGCAGTCGGCTCCGGATGCCGCCGCACCAATTCCGCCATCAGCTCGACCAGCCGCTCGGGACTGCGCCGCGAACCGGTGATCAGACGGTTCGCCCAGAAATCCGCATCCTCGCTCTCGCGCTGGAGCTGTTCGACCTGGATGGCCAGCGAGCGCAGACATTCCACCAGCCGGAGTCGCAGCATCAGCGGGATGGCCCACAGCTCGCCGATGTTCAGCGGAGTCTGCGACTGGAACGCGATGAGAAAAGTGCGGATCGCCTCCACATCCACCGCGCCATCGCCTTCCGCCACGATCTCCGTGGCGATCCGGTAAACCCGCGGCAGGCCTGCCTGCTGCCCGCTCGCGACGACCGGCAGTTGGCGGTAGTAGTTCTTCGGCAGGCTTCGGCGGATGTCATTGATCTGCCCCTGGACGAGGTAGGCATTGTCCAGCAACCACTCGGCGGAAAGCGCGAAGGCATGATGCACCTCCGCCGACATCGTCAGGCTCGCATCGGTCCATTTGAGAATCCGCTCGTTGTCACGCAACCGGCGCAAGAGGGGATAGGCACGCGCCTTTGCCCTCTCGTCGATCGTGAAGGACTGCGCCAGCCGCACCGCATTGTCCGCGAGGCGCACGCTCGATGGGGCCTCATTCCGCAACAGCCCGCCCTCCGGCTCGAAATCGAAAGTCGACGCCGGATGGAATACGAACGTCACCGGCGCTTCACCGCCCACCGCCCGGAAGACTGCCAGCACCCCCAGCGCCCGCGTGGCGCGCACCTCGACCAACACGGCGCTCTCATTGCGAACCACCCATCGCCTGAACCTCGCCACCTGCACGCCATCCACCCGCGCGTCCACCGCCCGAAAAACCAACCACCCCGCAAACGCTCCCGCCAGCGCACAAGCCGCAAGCTGAAGCAAGAATCCGGGAATCGAACCCGGATGCTCCATGA
>JBEBGK010000562.1:0-3420 GCA_040081515.1 Chthoniobacteraceae bacterium | reverse complement strand
GCATCGGTCCGGCCTGAAGCCGGAGCAGCTCGACCTCGTGGTGCTCAATGCCCTCGACGAACCGGGATGGCAGGATTTTCGCCGGATGATGGCGGTTCCTTTCGCTCCTCTCTTCCAGCCCGCGGACCGCATCGGCGCAGACGGGAAAGGCTTCGCGGACGAGAGAAAGATGTATGCGAACTCGCCTTGGGCCATGGCGTACTTCTGCCCGCGCGGCATCGGCCCGACCGCATGGACCGGATCGGAGAAGCAGCAGACGCAGCGGCTCCGGCGCTTTTATCTCCTCGGGCAGACGCTCGACGGCATGCAGGTGTGGGATATCCGCCGCTCGATCGCCGCGCTCCGGGCGGCGGGCTTCGCAAAGCCGGCGCTCTGGCTGCAATCGCAAAACGCGATGGCCGGAAACACGCTCTACGCCTCGCTCTTCGAGGAAAACATCGCGCGCCTCGATCTGCACACGCTCCCCGCGAGCCATCAGACGGGCCCGATCTATCTCAACGTCCTCAAGTCCCTCGATCTCCCCCAGGCTGCTGCGATGGCTGCCGCGCGCGGCAAGGTGCGCCTCTACAGCGCGGACAAGTCTGCATTCTCCTACCCGCTGCAGGTCGCCGAGAAACTCGGCTGGGGCGGGAACATCGAATTGCGCGAACCGCTCGATACGGAGCGGTGATTCCATGTGGGGCCGACGATTCGTCGGCCCTTTGCGCGGCTGTCTGGATCAGGTTGTCCCGCTGGCCGGTCTCGCTCCGGGATGTGAGCAGGTTGCTTCGCTCCACTCTTGGACCGATGAATCGTCGGTCCCACATTGCCGCGAGCCCGCCGGCCCGGCGGATCTCAGCGGCGGCTTTGCAGCAGGGTCTCGTAGAGATCGACAGTGGATCGCGCGATGGTGTCAAAAGTTCGCGTGGTGCTTCCGGGCGGCGTTCGACATGTGGAGCCGACGACTCGTCGGCTGGCAGGATGGGCGCAGGTGGCGGGATGGCGCGGAGCAGGACACGCTCAGAGCCCGCGGGCGCGCGTTCCGAAGCGAAGGAACGGGCCGACAGATTGTCGGCCCCACATTGCCCGCCCGCCTCATCACCACACTGCGCAAGAACGGGACATCGAGCATGTCCCCGGCCGATAAGACGGCCACCACGGGGATCTCGGCGCGTCGCTCATTCCGCTTTGGAAGTTTTCACACAGCCTGTTCCGTCGTCGGCTACAGGAGGGTCTGGTAAAGCTCCACTGTGCGCTGTGCGATGGCGGACCAGGCGAAGTGATTCTCGGCGCGGAGACGGCCCGCTTTCGCCATCCGCGTTCGGAGCGGTTCGTCGGCCATGAGCTGGTTGATGCGCGAGGCGATGTCGCGCGCGAACCACCCGGGGTCGAGCGGCTCGAACGGGCTTTCCTTCATCTGCTCCAGCGGCACGTGGAAGCCGGTCTCGCCCTCGACGACGACTTCCTTGATGCCACCCACTGCGCTCGCGACGACCGCGGTTTCGCAGGCCATCGCTTCGAGATTGATGATGCCGAACGGCTCGTAGATGGACGGACAGCAGAAGATGGAGGCGTGGCTGTAGAGTTCGATTTTTTCGGTGTTGCTCACCATCTGGTCGATCCACACGACGTTGCCGTGCCTGGCCTGCGCGGCGGCGACGGCGGTCTTCATCTCGGCGGCGATCTCCGGCGTGTCCGGTGCGCCGGCGCAGAGGACCACCTGGATGCCCGGCGTCATGTGCTCGATCGCATGGACGAGATGGATGATGCCCTTCTGCCGCGTGATGCGTCCGACGAAGAGCACGTAGGGCACGCGCGGGTTCACGCCGTATTTCTCCAGCGCAGCGGTTGACTTCACGCAGCGGTATTCGTCGAGGTCGATGCCGTTGTGAATGATGGGAACCCGCTCCGGCTTCACGTCGAACAGGCGCAGGATGTCCTCCCGGGTCTCGCTCGATACGGCGATGACGGCGTCCGCCATCTCGATCGCGGTCTTCTCGACCCAGCAGGAAAAATCGTATCCGCCTGCGATCTGCTCGCGTTTCCATGGGCGCAGCGGCTCGAGGCTGTGGACGGTGAGCACCAGCGGGATGCCGTAGTTCAGCTTCGCGAGGATGCCGCCGAAGTGCGTGTACCACGTGTGCAGATGGACGATATCGGCGTCGATGGCCGTGGTGTTCCAGTCCACGCCCCGTTGCACCGCGCTGAAAATCGGGTGAAGCGGTTTCGGCGCCGTGTAGCCGCTCGTGTCGCAGCCGAAGCCGGTGGCCTTCAACGTGGGAAGATCGAGCCGCGGTTCGCGCATCTCCTTGCCATAGCAGCGCACCTCCACGTCGATCAGCTTCGCAAGCTCACGTGAGAGATACTCCACATGCACGCCCGCGCCGCCGTAGATGGTGGGTGGATACTCGTTGGTGAGAAACAGGGACTTCATTCGTCCGGGAGGTTGTGTCGTCTGCCCGCAGGGCAAGTCGAGAGCGGAGATGGACAAATGATGTTCCGGGGTGTGATTAAAAGTGAGTCCAACTGGAGGAGTACAAAGGGCGTGGGAAGGTGGCGCGAACGTGTGGAGCGACGGCGCACAAGCGGCGACATTCCTGTCGCCGTCCTCGCTCCTGCGCCGGAGGCGCACCATTCGAGGAAAGACGGCGGGCGGTGGCGAGCGAGGGAGTGCCTTTGGCCGCCGAACGGTGCGCCGCCGCGTTGCCCAGAGTGTGTGCGGCTCCGGCGCATCTGCGGACGGCGACAGGAATGTCGCCGCTCCCTGCCGCTGCCCGCCCGCCGACGGCTGGGTCACCCGCGTGTGTGTCGCGGGAAGCGATGCGCCCAAGGTGGCGCTGCTCATGGTGCCGCGGATCGGAATGAGCGTGTCGCACGGTTGGGATTCACGTATCGCCAACTCGCCGGTGCGGTCTCCATCCTCGGCTATGGCAAGTGCCAATACCGCGACGCCATCCTCCCCACAGGCCAGCTCAAACAAGGCCTCTGCACCGTGAACGGCGAGCTGAGAAAGGATTGGGCAGCGAGCCTCAGGCAGATCGACACGGAGCTGCTCGCGGATTTTGAAAAGCAAGCGACCGCGGGAAGTGCGAATCGATGAAAACGAGCTTCATGCGACGGTGAAAACGTTTACTCGGTGATCCCACCACTCCAAAACTCCGCCACTCCATGAGCACCGCCCCAGAGACGAAGACCCTCCACCCGCAGGTTTCCCGCGGGTTGTGGGCCATCTTGATCCTCATGGTCGTGTCGGTGGCCATCAACTACATCGACCGCACCAGCCTCTCCACGGCGGCGCCTTTGTTCGAGCATGATGGCGACCTCGTGATGACGGAGACGCGGAAGGGAATCCTCCTGTCCGCGTTTTTCTGGACGTACGCCTCGCTGCAACTCGTGTCCGGCTGGCTCGTGGATCGCCATGGTGTCCGCTGGGTGATGGCC
>JBEBGK010000561.1:0-3424 GCA_040081515.1 Chthoniobacteraceae bacterium | reverse complement strand
CCGACGAGTGCTCCGGTGCCGGTGTTGGATTCGCACGAAGTGAGCGCGAGGATGGGTGTGAGGAGGATGGATGTGAGGAAGATGCGGTTTTTCATAGTTCGCCCGATTACCTATGCCGAATCGCCGCCTTCGCAAGGCGAAAGCTTCCGGTGCGGGAGTGAGTCGCGGATTCGCGACGCTCTACGCGGGCGGGCTATGCGGTCGTGTCGTCTCGTGTCGCTCAATCAGCAGGCGCGACCGGGCGAGCGCGGCGTCCATGTCGGTGCAGAAATTTTCCTCGCCGAGATGCGCGACGAATCCCGCTTTGGCCATGGTCATCAGCGGCTGGGTGTGCGCACCGGCGATGAGGAGCTGGCTGTGGTGGAAGCGCAGGTCGTCCTCGAATTCCTCGAGCGCGTGCAGCCCCGTGATGTCGAGCGCGAGCACCCGCTTCATGCCGAGGATGACGACCCGCGGGCGCTGGCTGCTCCCGCGCAGCGCCGTCTGAAGGCGATCGGCTGCGCCGAACATGAACGCACCCATGAGTTGGAAGGCGGCCACGCCCGGCGGGAGCGTCTTGCCGTGCAGGGAATGGTGCCGGTCATAGTCGAGCGCGCGGTCGTCCACGCTGGTCAGCTTGGTCGTCTCCGAGATGCGGCGGATGAAGAGCACGGCGGCGAGCACCATGCCGACTTCGACGGCGACGGTGATGTCGGTGAGCACCGTGAGCATGAAGGTGAGCAGATAGACGACGGCGTCGCTTCTCGGCCAGCGCGGCAGCCGGGCAAAGTGGTGCCACTCGCCCATGTTCAGCGCGACGACGACGAGCACCGCGCTCAGCACCGGCAGCGGGGCGAAACGCGCGAGCGGCGCGGCGACGAGCACGATGCCGAGGATGGTTGCCGCATGGATGATTCCCGCAATCGGCGTGCGCGCGCCGCTGCGGACATTCGCCGCGGTGCGCGCGAGCGCCCCGGTCGCGGGCAGTCCGCCGAAGAATGCGCTGCCGATATTCGCGACGCCTTGCGCGATGAGTTCCGTGTTCGAGTCGTGCTTGTCCTCGACCATGCCATCGGCGACGACGGCGCAGAGCAGCGACTCGATGGCCGCGAGCAGCGCGATGGTAAACGCAGGGCGGACCAGCCCGGAGAGCTGCGCCCATTCAAAAGCCGGCCATGACGGAGCGGGCAGACCGCGCGGGATGGCATCCAGGCCGAAGCGCGAGCCGATCGTCTCCACCGGGATCCGGAAGAGCGCGACCGCGAGCGTCCCCGCGATGACCGCGACGATGCTCGCCGGCACGCGCCGCCCCCAACTGCGCGGCCAGAGCTTGATCAGGAGCAGCGAGCCCGCGCCGAGCGCGACACTCGGCCAGTGCGTGAGCCCGGCATGTTTCCACAGGAATCCCAGCTTCCCGATGAACTCGGACGGGATCGCCTCTGCGGTGTGCAGCCCGAGGAAATCCTTCACCTGCGTGCTGAAGATATACACCGCGATCCCGGCGGTGAAACCGGCCACCACGGACACGGGTATGTATTTGATCATCCCGCCGAAACGCACGACGCCCATCCCGATGAGAAAGACCCCCGCCAGCATCGTGCAGAGAATCAGCCCGCCTGCGCCGTAGGTGTGCGCCACGCCGACGACGATGGGGATGAATGCCGCGGTCGGTCCGCCGATCTGCACCTTCGAGCCGCTGAGCGCGGAAATCAGAAACCCGGCGACGATGGCGGTGATGATACCGATTCCCGGCGTGCGCTCGCTCGCGATGCCCAGGGCCATGGACAACGACAGCGCGATGATGCCCACCGTCAGCCCGGCAATCAGGTCCGCCATGAAATCCCCGCGGGTGTAGCCGCGCAGGCAGTCGAGCAGCTTTGGGCGAAAAAGGCTCACGCGGCTGATGCTCACACCGCGGATGCTGACAGTTCGGCATCTCCTGCGGAAGAGATTTGATGGCCGTCTGGGCGCGAGATGGAGCCTGGCCCGGGAGCCCGAGTCCTGTGCCCGTCTCTTTTTTGGAGTGGCAGCGCGTACGGGATTCGAACCCGTGTACCAGCCTTGAGAGGGCTGTGTCCTAGGCCTCTAGACGAACGCGCCGTTTGGCGGACAGGGCGGGGAGGCTAGCGCCCCTCGCCGTTTGCGGCAACGGCAATCGGATGCCGCGCGGAAAAATCGATCGGTGCCGGCGATTACTTCTGGGCGCCGTAGGCCCGGACGAACTCGATGCACTTCTTCGCGTCCTCGACGTTCGCGTCCCAGTTGTATTCGTATTCGACGGAAATCGGGCCCACGAAGCCGATGGTCTTGAATTCGTCCAGGATGCCCTTGATGTCGCTGACGCCGGTGCCGAAGGGGACGTCGTGGCCGCTGGGGAGCGGCGCGTGGAGATCCTTGAGGTGGCTGCTCACGACCCGGGTCTTGAGGATCCGGATGCAGTCCACGGGATTGAGTCCCGAGCGGACCCAATGCCCGACGTCGGCGCACGAGCCGATCCGCGGGTCGCGATCCTTGCAGAGTTCGAGGATGTAATTGGGATCCCACATCCGGTATTCCGGCTTCTCGGGGCGCTTGGGATGGTCGTGAAAGCCGACCTTGATGTCGTATTCCTTGACGAGTTTCTCGAAGGTATCGATCGAGTCCGTGGACTCGGTGTTGATGACCCGGATGCCGAAATACTTCGCAAACTCGAAGATGGTGCGGGCTTCCGCCGGGTCGTTTGGGATTCCGACGACGCCGTAGGCCACCGGTGTGATGTCGTGCTGTTTGAGCTTGGCCTTCACCTTGTCCCAGACGGCCTTCGATGCCTCGGTGTCGAGTTTCTCGGTGGGTTTCTTTCGATCCGCCCCTTTCGCGGGTGTGTGGCTGAAAAGGATCTCCGGCTCGCTTTGCGAGAGTTTCTGGCCGGGGAAGAATTCGATGACGCGCGCCCCGGTCTCGGCGGTCTTCTCGATCGCCTCGAAGACGGAAAACCGGTTGAAGGTCCAGGCCTGGCAGCCGATGACGAACTGGCCCTGCTTGAGTTTTTCAGGGAAGGGCCCGGCGGCGGGTGCCGCAAGCGTGGCTGCGGCGAAGAGAATGGCGAGTGGGAGAAGTCTTTTCATTGGGCCTGTATAGGCGGTTGGGGGCGGCCGGAAGTCAAGCGCGGGGCGTGAGCCGACAGATTTCGTTCCTCTTGAGAAAATAAAATTAAAAAGCGCTTGCCTTCCTCTGCTGGTCGCTTATGGGTGCCGGTTCGTTTTTGCGGGGCTGCGCCGATGGCGCCCCGCGGAACGGTCCAGCCAAAAAATAACGACGTTACGCCGCTAAAGACAGTGATTGATCGCTCCGGGTTCACCACGATGCCGCTCGAAAAAGCCGCCCGAACCTCCTGCGAGACTGACTTTGGCGGCTTCACCGTCCCCAACCGCGAAAACACCTTGTCCACATCACATCTCACCCGCCT
>JBEBGK010000560.1:0-3427 GCA_040081515.1 Chthoniobacteraceae bacterium | reverse complement strand
AGTGCGCCCGTCGCGCTCACGGCCACCTCGGCCCGCGCTGTCGCGCCGAAGCCGGCGGCCAGGGAATTGGCAGAGGGACTGACGGCAGCGGCTCAGCGGCGTGGCGTTACGCTGGTGGCGGACGAAAAGCCGAAATCTTCCGAGATGTCGGAGCTTGGCAGGCAGCAAGCCGCCCCTTTGCCGGCTCTTTCCCCGGCTGCGTCGTTCGATTTCGTGAAGCTCGGCGAGCCCGATTTGCAGAGGCAAAAACCCGGGGAAGGGAAGGTCGAGGAGCTCGCGAAGTTCGCCCAGAACCGGCTGGTGGAACCGCAGCAGATGCTCGGTGCGCCGACGAACGCGCTCTCCATGCTCATGCCCGCCACCGCGGAGTTTCGCAGCCTCACGGAGGGCGCCGACGAGGGAATGGTGTCCCGCTTTGTGCAGGACAAGCTGGACCTCATTTTCTGGATCCGCCCGCCCGAGGCGCCGGAGATGGTTTTCGGCTGTCTCATCGAGGCGACGGATCTCGCCGAGCTGTGGAATGCCGCACTCGAGGATCACCGGGCCGCATCGCGGGGGAGCTACGGGGATTCCGACGGGCAGCCGCTCAACGTGGTGGCGCTGCTGGATGATCGCGGCCGGCCCGCCGCCATGCGGCCGGTATCCGCGACGGTGCAGGAGTGGAAGCGTCCTTTCGTCGCGAGCGAAATCGGCGAAATGCTGCCTCATTGGGAGGCTGCGCTCTATCTCGCGAGCCCCACCGCGCTTGCCGAGGGTGCGCGCGGATTGCGGCGGACGCTCACTTTCACCATCGTAGGTGCCGTGGCGCTCATCGCCCTGGGTGGCTGGCTCGTGGTCGCCGACGCGCGGCGGCAGCTCGCGCTCGCGCAGCAGAAGACGGATTTCGTCTCGAACGTGTCGCACGAATTGAAGACGCCGCTCACGAGCATCCGGATGTTCGCCGAGCTGATGCACGACCGGCCGCCGCCTCCGGAAAAGCAGAGCCAGTATCTGCGAATCATCACCGTCGAGGCCGAGCGTCTCACGCGGCTCATCAACAACGTGCTCGATTTTGCGAAGCTCGGGCGCAAGCAGAAGCGCTTCGAGAAAAAGCCGCTCGATCTGCACGAGGTGATCTCGCGCGTGTGGGAGAGCCAGGGCCTGCACCTGCGCGAAGCCGGCTTCCGGACGGATTGGGAAGCCGCGCCCGGGCCGTATCCGGTCCTCGGGGACGACGATGCGATCGCGCAGGTGCTCGTGAATCTCCTCTCCAATGCGGAAAAATATTCGCAGGACCGCAAGGAGGTGGAACTTCACACATGGATCGAGGACGGCTGGCTGAATGTGACGGTGCTCGATCGCGGCATGGGCGTCCCGAAGGGCGAGGAGCGGAAGATTTTCGATGCGTTCTACCGCGCGCACGATTCGCTGAGCAGCGGCATCCAGGGCAGCGGACTCGGTCTCACGCTCGCCCAGCGCGTGGCGCGCGAGCATGGCGGAGAGATTCAATTTGAGCGTCGCGATGGTGGCGGCAGCCGGTTTACGCTGCGCCTGCCGCTGAACAAGCTAGCCGATTCCGAACCTTCCACATGAAGAAGCACGTCATGGTCATCGAGGATGACGCACACATCCGGCTCGGGCTGTGCGAAGCGCTCCGGGCGGAGAGCTATGATGTCACCGATTGCTGCTCGGGCAGCGAGGCGGTCCCGCTTTTCAAGCAGCGCAAGCCGGACCTCGTGGTGCTCGACATCATGCTCCCCGGGAAGAGCGGCTACGACATCTGCCGCGAGATCCGCGCGGCGAAGAGCCGCGTGCCGATCCTCATGCTCAGCGCAAAGGGTCAGGAGGTTGACAAGGTCGTCGGGCTCGAACTCGGCGCGGATGACTATGTGACCAAGCCGTTCAGTCTGCGCGAACTCCTCGCGCGCGTGCAGGCGCTGCTGCGGCGCTCGGACATCGGCGCGGCGCCGGCGGAGGATCTGCCGGACGAGATCAAATTTGGCAAAGTGCGCATCGACACGAAGGCTCTGCGGGGCGTGCGCGGGAAGGAAAAGTTCGAACTCACCCCGCGCGAACTGAAAGTGCTCGCGCTGCTCCACGGCGAGCGCGGCAACGCCGTGTCGCGCGATCGCATCCTGAACGACGTCTGGGGCATCGAATACTACGGCACCACGCGCACGCTCGATCAGCTCATCGTGAAGCTGCGCCAGAAGATTGAAGACGAACCCGGCGAGCCGGCGCATCTGCTGACGGTGCACGGGCTCGGATACCGGCTGGATGTGTAGCGGGAAGGGGACTTTCGGATTGTCTGCGTTAGATGGGTGGGTAGCTTCCCGCACATCCCGCAACCCTTGTTCTCAATGCATCGCTTGCCGTCGGATAATTCGAAGCGCATTCATCGCGTTGTTTGGGCGACGGGCGCGGTGGCACTTGGCGGCGGTTTGCTATTTTACTTCCTGGGCAATTCCCTGCGGGAGCAAGATTCATGGAAGAAGCCGGACGGTACCCAACTCGAAGCGCCGATCGGTGTTGCTGCCAGCGACCCTGGGATTGCGTCCGGCAGGGCATCCATTGCCCGAGTTCCGGAAGAACACGCGGAAGCATGGGCCGCTTTTCGAAAACAGTATGACGAACTGAAAGCTCTGATCGCCGCCTGGCGAAGGAAGGAGGAATTCATCCAGAAGGCACATCCGGAAATCCGGGAGTTGAAGAATCTTGAAAACAAGCTCGCCGCTTACATTTCCGAGAACTATGCGGCACAACGCACCGCGCTTGGAAAGTTTGAGAGTGAGAACCCGGAGAAGGCGTTGAAGGGAATCGAACTGATGAGGTTCGCCAAGCCGGTTGAATTTGTGGCGTTGCTGGGTGCGGAAGATGAACTGGGGGAGAAAAGCCTCGGTTCGGTAATCGAGAATCTGCAGACACAAACCAGTTACTTTGAGTCTCTACGCAATGAGCTGGCACGCATCCACGGTGAGGTATTCCACGATCCGAAAGCGCAGGGCGAGGCAGCTTCGATCAAGAATCCGGGAGAGTTGATGGACGCGCTCCGCGCGATCGCGCCTCGGTGCAGGGAAGAACACCGCAAACTACTGACGGCGACGTACCCCGCAGATTTGCAGGAGTATGTTCAGATCGCCCAGCGCTACGAAATCATCATGAGAACTTCCCAGCTTTACGCGGAAAGCTGGAAACGGGAGTTGGAACCGGATCTTGCGAGAATCCGTCAATCGCAGCAGGCGCTGAGCGAAATCAAAAAACGCGTGCCGCGTCTATCCGAAGCGAACGTCGAAATGGGCAAAATGCAGACTGAACTCGTCAATCTCGCAAGGGCTGCCGGACAATAGAGATCCCGTTTTTTGACGCCACGCCTTCGAATGGATTTGTCCTTGCTTCGACAGGCGTGGCTGGACGGGTCGCGGACTTTCGGATTGCCTGCCTTCGACGG
>JBEBGK010000559.1:0-3427 GCA_040081515.1 Chthoniobacteraceae bacterium | reverse complement strand
CCCGAAGTCGCTCCGTGCCGACGGCACACTCGCCACATGCACCGCCACGTGCGGCGCCACGATCTATCGCGGCGCGCTCTTTGGCCCGAAGCATCAGGGCAACGCATTCATCCCCGAGCCCGCGGGCAATCTCGTGAAGCGCGTCATCATCGAGGAAAAGAACGGCGTCCTCTCCGCGAAGAACGCGTATTCCGGCACCGAGTTCCTCACCTCCACCGACGAGCGATTCCGCCCGGTGAACGCGTACACGGGTCCCGATGGCGCGCTCTATATCACCGACATGTATCGGGGCATCATCCAGGACAAAGGTTTCCTCACCCACTACCTCATCGCGAACATCCAGGACCGGAAACTCGAGCAGCCCGTGGACATGGGCCGCATCTGGCGCATCGTGCCCGACAAGGCGAAACCGCAGATGGTGAAGCTGCCCGCGGACCCGGCGAAGATCGTTGAATTCCTCGGCCACGCGAACGGCGTCATCCGCGACACCGCCCAGCGGTTGCTCGTGGAGAAAAAGGACGCATCGGTCGTCCCGGCCGTCGCGAAAATCGCCACGACGGGCGCCACGCCACTCGCGAAGATCCACGCGCTTTGGACGCTCGAAGGCATGGCCGCACTCACGCCCGATGTGCTCACCGCATGCCTGGCCGACAAGAATGCAAAAGTCCGCGCCAACGCCGTCCGTCTCGCGGACCGCACGCTCGTTGCGGAACTCGCCAAGCTCGTCAGTGACCCATCAGTCGATGTCCAGATCGCCCTCGGTTTTGCGCTGAGTGCCTTTCCTGAGAGCCAGGATGCGACCATCGCGCTCGCGCGCCGCTCCGGTGCAAACCCGCTCGTGCGCGAAGCCATCGTCTCCGGTCTCCGCGGACGCGAACTCGAGGTGCTCGAGGCCGTCATCGCCAACACCGACAAACCCGCGCCCGCTGCCGTGCTCGGCGCCCTCGCCCAGGCCGTGATGAACGAGCGCCGCTCGGCCCGCGTGAAAAAGCTCCTCGAAACCATCGCCGCGCAGCCCGCGAACAGCCCCGCGCAATTCGCGATGCTCGAAGGCGCGGCCGGCAAGAACCCGCCGAAGGGCGCGCCGAAAGTGAAACTGCTCTATCTCGATTCCGAGTCGCCCGAGATCGCGCAGCTCATGAAGCTCGCGAATCCCAAGGCGAAGCCGCTCGTCGCCGCAGTCGATGCCCGCGTCGCCTGGCCGGACAAGCCCGGCGTGCCGCCGCCACCAGTGATAGTCCCGCTCACCGCGGACCAGCAGAAGCTCTTCGAGACCGGGCGCACCGTTTACAACACGCTCTGCACCGCGTGCCACCAGCCCACGGGCACCGGCATGGAAGGACTCGCGCCCGCGCTCGTGGACAGCGAGTGGGTGCTCGGCGGACATGACGTGCTCTCGCGAGTCGTCATCCACGGCCTGAGCGGCCCGATCAAAGTCAGCGGCCAGACATGGAATCTCGAAATGCCCCCGCTCGGCGCCGCGCTCAACGACGAGCAGATCGCCAGCGTGCTCACCTACATCCGCCGCGAGTGGGAGCACAACGCCTCGCCCGTCAGCGTGGCGGACGTCGCGAAGATCCGCGCCGCATACAAGGATCGCACAAATGCGTGGACGATGGACGAGCTGAAAAAGCCCGCCGGCGGGAAGACCAAATCCGCAAAACGTTAGAGCGTCCTGCTTCCGTCGAATCCGGGCTGAATCTTCATTGGCGAAGAGCGCGAAAGGCACGATGGCGTCACGAATGACGCGCGCTGCCTTTCGCATTTTGAAAACTCCCACGTTTCGCGCCGCGGCCGTTCATGACTTGCGGAATGAATGCTGTGCGAGGCACTCTCCGGGGACATGCGCGATGTAAAAGACACGCTCCGGGCCCTGGTCCGGATCGCCTACGACGGCCGGGTGTATAAGACGTTCCGCGGCCCGAAGGCGGAGGAGCGGTTTGCGAACGAGGTCCGCGTGCTGCGGCATCTCGAGGAGCGCGGCTGCGGTTTTGTTCCGCGGCTGCTGGAGGTGAATCCCGAGCAGCTTCAAATCGTCACCACCAACTGCGGCGCGCGCGTGGATCATCTTGACGAGGCGCGGGTGCGCGAACTCTTCGCCGAGCTCCTGCCCTATGGCGTTCGACACGATGATGCCGACATGCGCAACGTGACCTACCGGAAGTCCGACGGGCGTTTCTGCCTGATTGATTTCGAATTCTCGACGATTCTCGACGATGGAACCGCAAAGTAGAGTCTCCACCGCGCAGCGTCTTCGCTGGTGCGGTCACACGGATCGCGGCAAGGTGCGCGCGAACAACGAGGATTCCTTTCTCGGCCTCACGTTCGACGCGCAGGAGGTGCATCGGCTGGGCAAATTTGGCGATGCGTCCACCGGCACGGCCGACTTTGCGTTTGCCGTGAGCGATGGCATGGGCGGCGCGATGGCGGGGGAGTTTGCGAGCCGGATCACGGTGGAGAAAATCACCCGGCTGCTGCCGCGCGCGTTCAAGCAATCGGCGACCGGCATGGAGGCCGGTCACGCCGATGTGCTCACCGAGTTGATCCATCAGATCCACGGCGCGCTGACTTTTCTCGGCGAGAGCTACGAGGAGTGCGCCGGCATGGGCGCCACACTGAGCCTTTGCTGGTTCACGCCAGGCTGGATGTACTTTGCGCACATCGGCGATAGCCGCATCTACTACCTTCCCGCGGGCGAAACGGGAATCAGGCAGGTCAGCGAGGACGACACGCACGTCGGCTGGCTCTTCCGCGGAGGAAAGCTCAACGAGCGCGAGGCCCGCGAGCATCCGCGACGGAACGTGCTGCAAAAGGCGCTCGGTGCCGGCCATCAGTTCGTCGATCCGCAGGTGGGCGCGGTGGCATACGAGGCGGGAGATCGGTTTCTCCTCTGCACCGATGGTGTCACCGACGGTCTCTACAACAGCCAGCTCGCCGGGCTCCTGCGTTCCCCCGACGCCGCCGAGGCCGCGCAAAATCCCGCCGAGCGCCTCGTCACCGCCGCCGTGACGAACTCCGGTCGTGACAATGCAACCGTGCTCGTCATCGAGGCGATCTGAGCCTTCGGCCGGGTGCTAGACGAGCACCCGCTCGGGAGCGATCACCTGCCGGGGTTGTGTCAGGCGCGTGATCAGACCCTCCCAGCTCCGGTGGCCGCCGATGATCTCAATCTCCACGCGGAGAAAATAGACGGGCACCTCGGGCTTTTCGATGCCATCGATCCGGACGGGGAAACGGACGGCGTCCTTCTCGGTGGTCACGATGAGATCGAGATCCCGCCGGGCGCAGCGCGCGATGAAGTCTAGGAGTTCCTGATCCCGGAAGCGGTGATGGTCCGCGAAGCGGGAAGTGATCACGGTATTCGCGCCGAGATTCTTCAGGCTCGCCTCGAAGCTCCCCGGCTGCGCGATGCCGCTGAGGACTCCGA
>JBEBGK010000558.1:0-3428 GCA_040081515.1 Chthoniobacteraceae bacterium | reverse complement strand
TCTCCGGGCCGGTGAGGCCGATCTCGATGCTTGTGTCGCTGAGCGAGTCGTTGATGACGCGCCTGCGGGAGACGGGCAGTTTCAGCGATGTGGATACGACCCTCTCGAATCGCAAACCCGAGCTCCAGGCGCGCATCGATCGCGACAAGGCGAGCCAGTTCGGCGTGAGCGTGCAGGAAGTCGCCGCCACGCTCCGGACCGCCGTCGGCGGCGAGATCGTGAGCGCGTGGAAGGAGGGCGATGAGCAGTATGACGTGTGGCTCCGCGCCGAACCCGGCGACCGCAGCACCCAGGAGGCCATCGCGCAGACCGCCGTGCGGGTCGCGGGCCGCGGCCTGCTCCCGCTCACCAACTTCGTCCGGTTCACCGAGGCGCGCGGCCCCGGCGAGATCGAGCGCTACCAGCGCACCCGCAAGGTCGCCGTGATCGCGAACCTCAACGGCATCGCGCTCAACGAAGGCATGTCCCGCGCGCGCGAAGTCGTCGCCACCATGAATCTCCCTGCTGGCTACGACATCGTCTTCACCGGCCGCGCACGCAGCCTCGACCAGACCATATTCAGCTTCCTCAAGGCACTCCTGCTTTCCGCGCTGTTCATGTATCTCATCCTCGCCGCGCAGTTCGAACACTTCATCCACCCGATCAGCATCCTGCTCGCGGCGCCCCTCTCGCTGCCGTTCGCGCTTCTGGCGATGATCTGGCTCGGCCAGCCGCTCGACATCTACGCGTTCTTCGGCGTCTTCATGCTTTTCGGCGTGGTGAAAAAGAACGGCATCCTCCAGGTGGACTACACCAACGTCCTCCGCGCCCGCGGCATCCCGCGTGACGAAGCCATCCGCCAGGCGAACCGCGTCCGCCTCCGTCCGATCCTGATGACCACGCTGCTGCTCGTCGCGTCGATGATCCCCATCGCCCTGGGCACCGGCCCCGGCAGCGCCGGCCGTGCGAGCATGGCGAAGGTGATCATCGGCGGCCAGATGCTCTGCCTGCTGCTCTCGCTCCTCGTCACGCCCGTGACGTATTCGCTCTTCGACGATGCGGGGCGGGGAATTCTCCGGCTCTGGAAAAAGCGCCCCGCAGACGCTGGGGCACAGTAGCAACGGAGGGAGTCCCTGCGCCGCTTCTCCGATTGCGTTCGCGGGAGGCGGCGGTAGCATTGGCCCATTATGTCCCGCGGAATCCTGGTCGCTATTGCCCTCGTCGTGATTCTCATCATCGGAGGCTGCGGCGGCTGCAACAGCTACAACGCGATGAACTCGCTCAAGCAGAAGGTGGATAAGGGCTGGGCCGATGTGCAGAACGTTTACCAGCGGCGCGCGGACCTCATCCCGAACCTCGTGAAGACGGTCGAGGGCGCGGCGAACTTTGAAAAGGGCACGCTCGCCCAGGTGATCGAAGCCCGTCAGCAGGTGACGAAGCTGAATGTCGATCTCGGCAGCGCGCCGAGCGATCCGGATGTGCTCAAGCGCTTCCAGGCGGCGCAGGATCAACTCAGCGGCGCGCTCTCCCGGCTGCTGGTCGTCGTCGAGCGGTATCCGGACTTGAAGGCCACCGCCGCGTTCCGCGATCTGCAGGCACAGCTCGAGGGAACGGAGAATCGCATCACCGTCGAGAGAGGCCGCTTCAATGACGCGGTGATGGGCTACAACACCAAGGTGCAGAGCATGCCGGCGCGACTCTACGCGGGACTTTTCGGCTTCCAGCCGAAGCCGTACTTCACCGCGCGCGAAGGAAGCGACGTGCCGCCGCCGGTGAGCTTCGACTTTGGCACCAAGCCCGCGCCCGCGCCTGCCGGCGCGAAATAATCCGCCGTGCAGCGCGCGCTGCTCAGCTTCATCGTGTGGCTGGCTGTCGCCTTTGGAGCGGTGGCCGCCGAGGTCATGCCGCCGACCCCGGCACGGTGGTTCAATGAATACGCGGGCGTTGTCCCCGCGGCCACGGCGCGGGAACTGGATGCGAAGCTCGAGCAGCACGAGCGCGATACTTCCAACCAGATCGTCGTCGCGGTGTGGCAGGACATGCAGACGGATTCGTCCATCCAGGACTACACGTTTCGCATCTTCCAGCAGTGGAAACTCGGCCAGCGCGACAGGAACAACGGCATCGGGCTCTTCGTGTACATCAAGGCGAGGAAGATGTTCATGCAGGTCGGCTACGGCCTGGAAGGCGCGGTCCCGGATGCGCTCGCAAAGCGGATCATCGACGACGAGATCGCGCCGCATTTCAAAGCCGGCGATTACGGCGCGGGCCTCACCGCGGGCGTGAATGCAATCCTCGCCGCGGCGAAGGGTGAATACAAGGGCACAGGCAGGACCGCGGGCGGTGAGGGCGGTGTTCCGTGGCTCGTCTGGCTGGTCCTTGCGATCATCGTGCTGAATGTCCTCGCGGGCATTGTTCATTTCATGCGTCGCGGGCTGGAGATCTCCGGGAACGGGTGGCGATGGCTGAATGTGCTCGATACGATCCTGACCATCTTTCGCAGTTCCGGCGGCGGTGGGAGATTTTCGTCCGGCGGCTCGGGAGGATGGAGCTTTGGAGGTGGAGGCGGTGGATTCAGCGGAGGCGGCGGGCGTTCCGGCGGCGGCGGAGCAGGAGGGAGCTGGTGATATGAAAGCGGGTGAATTCCTTTCCAGGCTTGCGCAGGAGACGATCGTCGCGGCCATCGCCGAGGCGGAGCGGCAGACCTCGGGGGAGATCCGGGTCTATATTTCACGGCGGGATCGACCCGACGGCCTTGCCGCCGCGCGGGAGCGCTTCGCAAGACTCCGCATGCATGAGACCCGCGGGCGCAATGCGGTGCTGATCTACATCGCTCCGATCGCGCAGACCTTCGCCGTGCTGGGCGACGAGGCCGCGTATGCGCTGTGCCGGGAGGACCTGTGGAACGAAGTGCGCGACGCGATGGCGGCGGACTTCAAGGCGGGCCGCTACTCGGAGGGAGTCGTCCGCGCGGTGAAGATCGTCGGCGAAGAATTGCGCCGCCATTTCCCGCGCGATCCCGACGACCGGAATGAACTGCCCGACAAGATCGTCACCGACTGAGGGTGCCGGCCCGCGCCCTCAGCGCCACTCGTGTTTGGGATATTTTCGCGACAGCTCCTGCTTGAGCTTCGGGTAGCTTTCCTTCCAGAACGTCGAGAGGCTGCTTGTGATCTGCACCGGGCGCTGGTTCGGCGCGAGGATCTGGATGACGAGCGGTACTTTGCCGCCGGCGATGCGCAGGTCGCCATCCACGCCGTAGAGATCCTGGATGCGCGCGGCGAGCGTGGGCTCGGCGTTTTCGGCGTAGGTGATCTTGGCGCGGCGTCCGCCGGGGAGTTCGAGGCGCTCGGGGGCCATGCGGTCGAGGTGATCCTGCTGCGCGGCGGAGAGCCACGATTTCACGACGGGCCACACGGCGCGGTCCTTGATCTCGCGGTAGCTCGTCG
>JBEBGK010000557.1:0-3435 GCA_040081515.1 Chthoniobacteraceae bacterium | reverse complement strand
GGCGTGGCGGCGAGGACGATCCCGGCGAGCGCGAGCGCAGTCAGCAGCAGCGACAGCTCCGGGACGACGAGGCTGGCGCCGAGCGCCGTGAAAAAGGTGGCGCTGAAAAAGTCGGACAGCGTCATGAGCTGCCCGCGCACCACGCCGTTGAGCGGGAATGTGGACAGCGCGAAGCCCGCGAGGAACGCGCCGGCGATCACCGGCAGGCCGAGCGCGCGGGCCGTGCCGGCGAAGATGAAAAGCAGGGCGAGCACCGTGAGCAGAAGCGTCTCCTCGTCCGGCCTCCGGCGGATGAGCAGCCATGGGAGCAGATACCGCTGGCAGATGACGGCGAATCCCCCGAGCAGCGCGGCGCGCCAGAGGGCGGTGAAGATGCCGGGGGCGTCCCCGGCACTCGCCGCGAGCACGACGATCGCGACGATGAGGACGATATCCTGGATCAACTGCACACCGGTGACGACGCGCGCGAACGGCTCGAAGGTCTGCTGCCGCCGGCGCAGCTCGCGCAACGCCACGAGCGTGGAACTGGCGAACACGGTGAGCGCGAGGTAGAGCGAGGCGAGCGGCGCGACGCCGAGCGCGCGCGCGGTCACGAATCCGGCCGGGCCGATGACGAGAAGAAGAATGCCGCTCACCCAGAGCGCCGGGCGACGCTGCTGGACGAACCGTCGCGGGCTCAATTCGACGCCCGCTGCGAAGACGAGGAAGGTGAGGCCGAGTTCGAGCATGCTGAGCAGCGACTCCCGCGCCGGAGCCAGCCCGAGCGCGGAGACGCCGAGGCCGCAGCACAGCAGGATCGGCATCGGCGGCACGCGGAGCCGCCGGGCGATCGTCATGGCAACCGCGGCGAGAAACAGGAGGATGGCGAGCGCGGTCATCGGGCGAGGAATCCCATGCGGGCCAGTTCGTGGTTCATCAGCTTCACCCCGTCCACCTTCGGGATCATGAGGTAATCGGCGTCCATTTCGAGGAGGTTGTCCGTCTGCGACATGTCCACGACGTGGATCGCGCACGGCACGCCGTACGCCTTGCAACGGTACGCGAGCAGATCATTCGTCTCCTCGATGCGGAGCGCGGCGATGAGCAGCTTCGCGTGCGGCAGGCCGGCCTCCTCGAGGACGGAAAGGTATCCCACATTCCCCAGCATCGTGTCGCACGGGAGGTGCGCGAGCTTGCGGGGATCCGTGTCGATCGCCAGCACGTGCTCGCCGGCATCCGTGAGCCGCTTCACGAGCAGCCGGCCGAGCGTGTTCATACCGACGACGATGATGTGATCGCGATGTCCACCGGCGCCGTAGCTGCCGCCCGCGCCGGGCGTCGCTTCGTCACGACGGAAAAATCCGGCGGATCGCGCCAGCCGATGCAGGGCTTCGCCGTGGCGGATCAGCCACGCGGAGATCGCGATCGTCGGCAGCCCCACGAGGGCGGTGATGGAGAGGACCGATGGCCCGACGAGGCCCGCTTTCACACCGAGGCCGACGAGGATGAATGAGAATTCACTAATCTGCGCGAGCGCGGTCCCGGTGAGAAATGCCGTGCGCGATCCCTGCCCGAGACGGCTCACGACGAGATGAATCATCACGGCTTTCCCAAGCAGCACGAAGAGCGCGAGGAGGACGACCATGGGCCAGTGCTCGAACACGGCGCGCAACTCTGTCTTGATCCCGAGCGACACGAGAAAGACGGCGATGAAGAAATTCATCAGCGGATGGACGCGCCGGCGGAGATCGTGGCTGTAGGGCAGTTGCGCGAGACTGACTCCCGCGAGAAAGGCGCCGATTTCGAGGGACAGGCCGAGCCGCTGCGCCGCGAGCACGAGCCCGAAGCACCAGCAGAGGCTCCAGATCAGGAGCATCTCCGGCGAGCGCGCCGCCCACGCCAGCGGCCGCGGCAGAAGATAGCGCGCGGCAAACAGGACGAAGGCCAGCAGCGCCGCCATCCCGCCGAGGGCGAGGCCGAGGCCGCGGGCGATCGATGCGAGATCCGGCTTCGCGCCGCCGCCCAGCCCCGCGAGCAGCGTGAGCAGCACGATCACCACCACGTCCTGCACCAGCAGGATGCCCAGCGCGATCCGTCCATGCAGCGCATCGAGTTCGCGGCGTTCATCGAGCAGTTTCACAACGACGACCGTGCTGCTGAACGTGAGCGCAGCCGCGAGAAACGCCGACTCCATCGCGCCGAACCCAAGCAGCCGGCAGAAGAGGAATCCACCCAGCGAAGTGAGCGCGACCTGCGCGACCCCGGCGACGACCGCGACCTTTCCCACGTCGCGGATTTTCGCAAAGCTGAGCTCCAGCCCGACGACGAAAAGCAGCAGCGCGATGCCCGCCTCGGAGACGTGCGCGAGCGACTCGCCGACCTCGACCATCCCCGTGAGCGGCCCGAGCACGAGTCCAGCCACTAGGTAGCCCACCACTGCCGGCATCTTCACCAGCCGCGCAAGAAATCCAAACACCGCCGCGGCGATAAGCAGCATGCCGAGGCTGCTGACGAACGGATCCTCAAACATGATCTCCCCGTCGGTGTGTCTGGCTCATCGCAGGATGGAATCCCAGATTCACCCGGCCGGTGCAAATCGTGATTCATCACCGGGCGCAAGCGCGCCATGCGCCGCCGGGTTGTTCCGCGCCAAGATACGTCGTCTGCGTCGCCGGCGATGTCCGGCACCGCCGGGAGCGTCAACGCGATCGACAGGGACGATTCGGGCGGCACGATGGCGGATTCTCCCGCATTGGAGTGGTTCCACTAAAACTGTTGCCGCACTCGTAAGAGTGCGGGCAAATCGTCTTGGCACATCGTCTCTTGGGAAAAGTACATGGAAAAAGTGCCCGCGCTCTCACGAACGCGGCTACAATATTCCCCGTCCCCCCTTCGCGTTCTTCGCGCCCTTCGTGGTTCAAACTGCATCCTACCAGCGCACAAGGCGCCCGGCGGCAAATTCCCGCCCAAGGAATCCCCAACGCGCTTCCATGCAGCCCGGCAACGTCCCTCACGCCGTGCCCGTGCAGGGGATCGATACCCCCATCGCCGCCGTGCACAGCGCGGTCCGTCGGCCCGCGCCGCGATTCCATTGTCGAAAGCTGTCGCCGGAGCCCTGGTTCGCGTCGGGTCGCCGCGTCCTGCGCGGGCGGGGTATTCTGCGGGAGGGCATGAGGGAGTGGAGCAAGGACCATCAATCACCAGACGCGCGTGACACCGTAGTCATCGAACGCCCCATCATTGCCCACGACCGCCATTCCGTCCGCAAGAGCCTGGGCGATGAGCAGCCGGTCAAAAGGATCGCGGTGATGAAATGGCAGCGCGGAAACCCCGACCAGATGCGCGTCGGCAATCGGCAGAACGTGAATCATCCCGGTGCTTCGTAGCTCGGCGTTCAATTCGGCCAGTGGCTGCCGCAGCGTCAGCTTTCCCGTGGAGACCTTGATCGCGATTTCC
>JBEBGK010000556.1:0-3444 GCA_040081515.1 Chthoniobacteraceae bacterium | reverse complement strand
CACCCCGCTCCACCCGCATCGTCAACTCCTCGCCTTTTGTCTGGGCCTTGCGCTCGCCTCATCCGTCTCCGCGCACGAGCCTGAGCGCTTGGAAGAGACGGTGGTCGTCGGCAAACGGAGCGATCTCCTCGGCGTCGCGCAGGCGGCCACCGAGGGCAGCGCGAGCGGCGACGAACTGCGCGCGCGACCGCTGCTGCGACGCGGCGAGGTGCTCGAGACGGTGCCGGGCATGATCGTCACGCAGCACGCGGGTGGCGGAAAGGCGAACCAGTATTTCCTTCGCGGGTTCAATCTCGACCACGGCACGGACTTCGCCATCAGCCTCGACGGGATGCCCGTCAACATGCGCACCCATGCGCACGGCCAGGGCTATGCGGACCTGAACCTCGTCATCCCCGAGCTCATCGAGCGCGTGGATTATTTCAAGGGCACCTACGCCGCGCGCAACGGCGATCTCTCCAGCGCCGGCAGCGCCGACTTTCGCTACGTGGACCGCCTCTCGCGCGGCTTCGCGAATTTCGAGACCGGCGCGTACAACTACTACCGCGGCGTCTTCGGTCACACGTTCGACATCGGCAAGTCCGGCGGTGACAACCCGCGCCCCACCGGCTCGCTCACCATCGCCGGCGAGTTCACCAGCTACGATGGCCCGTGGGTGCTGCCGGAGGACTTTGCGCGGTGGAATGGGCTCGTCCGCTATTTCTCCGGCACTGAGGACGACCATCTCTCCATCACCATGATGGCCTACTCCGGACGCTGGACGAGCACCGATCAGATCCCGGGACGGGCCGTCGGTGACGGGCGGCTCGATCGCTTCGGTTTTGTGGACCCGACCAACGGCGGCGACAGCCAGCGCTACAGCCTCCAGTTCCACTGGCAACAGAGTGACGGGAATTCCACCACCGCGCTGAATCTCTACGGCATCTACTACGACCTCGATCTGTTCTCGAACTTCACCTACGCGCTCGACGACCCGGCCCTCGGCGACCAGTTCGAGCAGACCGAGAGCCGCTTCGTCGTGGGCGGCGAACTCACCCGCAAGTGGCACGACGTGCAGTTCCTGAACCGCCCGACCACCTTCACCCTCGGCCTCCAGACGCGCACGGATTTCATCGACGGCATCGGCCTGTTCCGCACTACGCAGCGCCAGCGCACCGCCACCGTCCGGCAGGATGATGTCACGCAGGTCAGCGCGGGCATCTTCGGTGAGGCGGCTACCAAATGGACGCCGTGGCTGCGCACGAACATCGGCCTGCGCGGGGATTTGTTCAGCTTCGACACGACCTCGGACAACGCCGCGAACTCCGGCAGCGACGTGGACGGCATCGTGAGCCCGAAGTTCACCGCCATCTTCGGTCCGTGGAAGGAGACGGAACTCTACCTGAGCTTCGGCACCGGCTTTCACAGCAATGATGCACGCGGCGTGAACACCACCGTCGATCCTTCCAGCGGCGATCCCGTCCCGCGCGTCGATCCGCTCGTCCGCACCATCGGCGCCGAGATTGGCATGCGCACGCAGATCATCCCGAAGGTCACCGCCACGGCTTCCCTGTGGTGGCTCGATAGCGACAGCGAGCTCATCTACGTCGGCGACGCCGGCACGAACGAACCCGGCCCCGCATCGCGCCGTTTCGGAGTCGAGACCGCCGTCTATTGGTCGCCGGCGGACTGGCTCACGTTCGACGCCGAGTTTGCCGCCACGCACGCGCGGTTGCGCGACAACGGCGACAACAACCGCATTCCCTATAGCGTCCCGTGGATGCTCAGCGGCGGCTTCGTCCTCGGCGCGCAAGGGCGGCAGCCCGGCTGGTTCACCGGCATGCGAGTGCGGGCATTTGGCCAGCGTCCGCTCACCGAGGACAACACCGTGAAGGGCCGCCCCACCGTCACCGTGAATGCGAACCTCGGCTATCGCGCGGAGAAATGGGAGGTCGCGCTCGAATGCCTGAACCTCCTCGACCGCCGCGACAACGACATCGAATACTTCTACACGAGCCGTCTCGCCGGTGAACCGGCCGGCGGGATTGATGACATCCATTTTCACCCCGCCGAACCGCGGATGCTGCGCGCGCGTTTCGCCTATCGCTGGTAGGCGCGACGGGGTTTGATTCCTTCCAATGCCAAATCTCACCGAACTCTTTCAAAGGGGCGGGCCCATCATGTGGCCCATCCTTGTGTGCTCGCTGGTCGCGCTCACCGTCGTCATCGAGCGCCTCATCTTCGTCGTCATGGAGATGCTGCGCCGCCAGCCGCGGGTGGTCGATGCGATGCTTGATGCCGTCGAGCAATCCGACCCCGGGCGCGCCGTGCAGCTCGCCGCGGGCTCGCGTGATTTCGTCGCGCGCACGCTCTCCGCGGCCCTCGCGCACCGGGGGCAGAAGAGCGTCTCCAGCGCGCTGCTCCGCGCCGCCGACCAGGAGCTCGCGCGCTACAATCGCGGGCTGAGCACGCTCGACACGATCATCACGCTCGCGCCGCTGCTCGGCCTGCTTGGCACCGTCACGGGCATGATGAGTTCCTTCGGCATGCTCGGCGCCTCGGAACTCGCCGCGCCCACCGCCATCACCGGCGGCATCGCGGAGGCGCTCATCGCCACCGCATTCGGCCTCGCGGTCGCCATCACCGCGCTCATTCCATTCAACTACCTGAACGCCCGCCTCGAGCACGCGCGCCGAGAAATCCAGGACGCTGCCGCGCACATTGAGATCCACGCCGAGCGTCTCACCACCCAGGCGCCGAAGCCATGACCGTCATCCCTTCACCCCGAAGCCAGAAGCGCGCGCGGATCGAGATCATCCCGCTGATCGACATCATGTTCTTTCTCCTCGCGACATTCGTCATGGTGTCGCTGTCGATGGTGAAGAACCAGGGCATCCCCGTGCGGCTGCCCGCGGCTTCCACCGGCCAGTCCGAGGAACGCAAGGACGCCGCGACCGTGAGCGTGAGCGCCACCGGGCAGCTCTACCTCGACAAGGATGAAGTCACCCTCGACGCGCTTGCCGCGCGGCTTGCGCAGCTCAAGGCCGCCAATTCCGAACTGCGCGTCTTCATCAACGGCGACGAGGACGCGCGCCTCGGCCTCGCGATCGAAGTCCTCGATGCCACGCGCAAGATCGGCATCACGAAGGTCGCATTCGAGACGCGCCCGAAATCGAAGTGACCTCCGCTCCTCCAGAGCCGATCCGTCCGTTGCGCGTCGAGCCCCGCGCATATTCGCCGTGGCCGTACCGCCGCCGGCTCTGGATCGCCGCGGGCGTGGCGCTCGCGGTGCATGCGGCGCTCTATTTCTTCAGCGGCAAGTCACTCGTGACCGGCGTCGAATTTGGCATGGAGGAACCCGCGCCGAGCGTGGACGTCGAACTCGTCGAACAAGCCGCGCCCGAGCCCGCGCCACCCGTGCCACCGCCGCCGGTCCCCGAGCCGCCAAAGCCCGTGCCTGTTCCC
>JBEBGK010000555.1:0-3444 GCA_040081515.1 Chthoniobacteraceae bacterium | reverse complement strand
CGCTCGCGCTCGCGAGCACGCCGGGCATGAAGGCGAGGGCGGTGCAGGTCACCTTGTGGCCGGGCAGGGTGTTGAACGGCTTCGGTTCCGCCCCGGCTTCCCACACCTCGACGCCGCCGTTGCGGTCCGCGGTGGCGAGATATTTTCCATCCGGGCTGTAGGCGACCGCGGTGATCCAATCGGTGTGCTTCTTGATCAGGCCCGTCTGCTTGCCGTCCTTGGTGCGGTAGATTTTCACCTGCTTGCTCGGGCCGCCGAGCGCCACGTATTGCTGGTCCGGGCTGATGTCCGCCGCGAGCACGGCGTCCGCCTCATTTCCGACGCTGCCGATGCGGTCGCCCGTCGCCACGTCCCACAGGACGACCTTGCCGAGCTTGCCGCCGAGACCGCCGCCCGCGAGGAGCAGCTTGGCATTGCGGCTGAAACGCAGCACGTACGGGAACCCCTCGGGGAAGGAGAGGATGCCGATCCGCTCGAGGGATTCGGTGTTGTAAAGCAGCACCTGCTTCTGGCCTCCGACCGCCACGAGCGGCGCCCACGGGCTCGCGGCCATCGCGATGATGGAATTGCTCGTGCGCGACCGGACGAATGGCTCCAGCGGAAGGTCGCCCGGCATCGGCGGCGGACCGTCGGGCTTGGTGAGCGAGACCACGGCGACGTCCACCTTGTTCTGCGCCACCTGGGCGGGCTTGCTGTTGGCGTTCTCGAGCGCGAAGCCCGCGATCCAGCCCTTCAGCAGCGCGAGTTCGCCATCGGTCAGCTTGTCGCCCTTCGGCGGCATCTTCGGCTCCTCGGTCTGGGCGCAGACCTTGAACATGAGGCTGCCATCCGCATTGCCGGGCTTCAGGACGGGGCCGTTTTCGCCGCCAGCGATGGTTGCCTGATAGGTCGTCAGATCGAGGCCCGCCTTTTTCTTGTCCGGGTTATGGCAGTTCGTGCAGGCATTCCGGAAAATGGGCTCGATGTGGTCGGTAAAGGTGACCTTCGCCGGCACCTGGGCGTGAGCGGCGAGGCTCAGTCCGAGGCAGGCGGCGGTAATGGCGGCAGACGTCTTCATCATGGTGGTGGGTTCTCGCAGGAACAAAGCGGTGAGCACCCGGGAACTTAGAGCGGAAAGCCGCCGGTTCAAGGGGGCGCGGGAGCCGTTCCCGGGCCGTTACGGCAGAGGGTCCGATGCGATCATCCCCGACCTTCCGCGGTACGTGACTGCAAACCAGACGAACACGACGGCCACCGACGCGGCGAGGCCGCCCCAGAAAAACGGCCAATGGGTCCCCTTTTCCCCCGTGGTCGCGGCGAACCAGGAGCCGCAGCCGAGATAGCCGAGCGTGTTGCCGATCCCGCTGAGCATCATCGTGAGCAACGCCTGCGCGCGGGCTCGCCAGCGCACGTCCACGCGCTGTTCGAGGTAGAGCTGCGCGGTGATGAAGAACAGCGCGAATGCGAACCCATGCATCGTGATGCCGCTGATGAGCCACCACTTGCCGTTCATGGCGCAAAGCGCGTAGCGCACCACGCCGCAGCCGATGCCGGCCAGGAAGACCGTCTTCAGCCGCCAGCGCGAGAGGATCCCCGCAAGGCTGAACATCGCGATCACCTCCGTCACCTGGCCGAGCGTCATCCACGCCGAGGTGTGCCCGAGCCCGAGTTCGCGGAGATGCGTGGGCGAATACGGGTAGAATGCCGCCAGCGGGATGTTGTAGAGCGCGGCGGTGATGAAGACGACGCGGTGGTCGCGATTCTTGAAAAGGGAAAGCGCATCGAGGCCGAGGCGCTGCTTCCACGTGAGGTGCTCCTTCACCTCCGCGGGCGCGACGGCGGGCAGCGTGAAAGTGAACGCGACGACGAGGAGCCACGTGAGCGCCCCGCCGCGGCCGGCGAGCGTGGACGCGTCGGCGTTCACCGCCGAGATCAGCCAGCAGCCGGCCATCCAGCCCACCGTGGCCATCGCCCGCAGCGGGCCGAACTCACGCTTCGCATCCGCGAGCCGGCTGAGGACGATCGTCGTCGAGAGACTCCACGTCGGCGTGGAGCAGAGCGCATGGAGCTGGATGAGGCCGAGGATCGCGCCCGTGCTCCAGCCGCGCTCGATCGCGGTGCCCGCGGCCCACATGGCCACCGCGGTCGCGAACGCGAGCCATCGCAGCAGGCGGACCGGCGCGATCCGTTGATCCGCCAGCGCGCCGAAGACCAGCGGCGAGATGAACGCGGCGACGCCGCTGGTCGCGAACGCGAACGGCTTGATGTCCTGCAGGCCGTGCGCGTCGAGCACCGCGCCCAGCGGCACGAACCACATCCCCATCGCCATCGCGTGGAGGAAGAAGAGGACGGCGAGTTCGGTGTATTCGCGCCACCATTTGGTGTCTTGCACGCGCGGAGGGACGCATGGACGGCGGGGGATTGGCAAGCGCGGGGACGGTGGCCTGCGGAAGCGCGAGTTCTGGCTTCACACGCGGCGCGGCGTGGCGCACAAACCCTGCGACCTTGATGAAAGTCTCCGACCTGCGTGGCATCCTCACCTACGTCCCGCGCTTCCGCGAAAAAATATTCGTGATCGCCGTGGACGGCGAAATCGTGGCGTCGCCGAATTTCGGCAACATCCTTCTCGACCTCGCGGTGCTGCGCTCGCTGAGCGTGAAGTTGATCCTCGTGCATGGCGCCGCATCGCAGATCGAAAAGCTCGCCGCCGAGCGCGGCGTGAAGCTCAGCAACAGTGACGGCACGGGAATCACCGATGAATCCACGCTGAAGGTCTCCCTCGATGCCGCGACGACGCTGATGAATGACATCATGCAGGGGCTCACGAGCGTGGATCTCCGCGCGGCGTATGCGAATGCCGTCATCGCGCACCCGGCGGGCATCCTCGGCGGCGTGGACCATCTGCACACCGGCAAGGTCGAGCGGGTGGATACGAAACTCCTCCATCTGCTGCTGAACGAGGGCGTGATCCCCGTCGTGCCGCCGATCGGCTTCGACGGCGAGGGACGCACCTTCCGCGTGAACAGCGACGCGATCGCCGTGGAGATCGCCGAGGCGATCCAGGCGATGAAGATCATCTATCTCGGCACGCGCGATGCGGTGATGGTGGGCGGCGAACTCGTCCGGCAGCTCAGCATCGCCGAGGCCGAGGAGCTCACGAAGAAGCGCCGCGCGCAGACCGACGCGGGATCGATTTCCAAGCTCGAGCACGGCGCCCGCGCCTGCCGCAACGGCGTGCCGCGGGTGCATCTGCTCAACGGCAACATCGACGAGGCGCTGCTCGCCGAGGTGTTCAGCCCGGAGGGCATCGGCACGATGATCTACGGGAACGACTACCAGCAGATCCGGCGCGTCTTCAAAAAGGACGTCCGGGCCCTGCAGATCCTGATCCGCTCGTCGGTCGAGCATGCGGAACTCGTCAAGCGCACGCGCGGCGACCTGCTCGCGCAGCTCGATGATTACTGG
>JBEBGK010000554.1:0-3448 GCA_040081515.1 Chthoniobacteraceae bacterium | reverse complement strand
GTTTACGATCACGTGGACATCGACCCCTCGCCGATCCGGAACAAGATCCGCGAGATCATCGGCCAGTTCGAACACAAGTTCGCCGAACTCGAACTCGAGAAGGAGCGCCGCATGGACTCCATCGAATCGGGCGACGATGTCGATCCCGGCATCATCAAGCAGGTGACGGTCTATGTGGCCAGCAAGCGCAAGCTCAGCGTCGGCGACAAGATGGCCGGACGCCACGGCAACAAGGGCGTCGTCGCGAAGATCGTGCCCGAGGAGGACATGCCATTCCTCGCGGACGGAACACCGGTGGACATCGTCCTGAATCCGCTCGGCGTGCCTTCGCGCATGAACGTCGGCCAGGTGCTCGAAACGCATCTCGGCGTCGCCGCGCGCGCGCTCGGGTTCAAGGTCGCCACGCCCGTCTTCGACGGAATTTCGGAGGAAAAGATCTTCGAGTTCGTGCAGAAGGCCCGCAAGGTGAAGGGCTACGAATGGCTCGGCGAGAACGGCAAGAGCCAGGTCTTCGACGGGCGCAGTGGCGAACCGTTCGACCAGTCCGTGGTCGTCGGCGTCATCTATATGCTCAAGCTCGGCCACTTGGTCGCGGACAAGATCCACGCCCGTGCGGTCGGCCCGTACTCGCTCGTCACGCAGCAACCGCTGGGCGGCAAGGCCCAGTACGGCGGCCAGCGCTTCGGCGAAATGGAGGTCTGGGCGCTCGAAGCCTACGGCGCCGCCTACACGCTGCAGGAACTGCTCACCGTCAAATCCGACGACGTGCAGGGCCGCACGCGCATCTACGAGGCCATCGTCAAGGGCGACAACAGCCTCGAGGCCGGGACGCCTGAATCCTTCAACGTTCTGATCAAGGAAATGCAGTCGCTCTGCCTCGACGTCAAGATGGGGCGGCGCAGCAACGTGGCCGAACTGGCCGAAGGCATCCTCTAATTCCAAACCCTTACCGCACGACAATCCTATGAGTGACATTCTTCGCGACATCCTCGGTGGTGAAACGCAGCAGACCCCCGGCTCCGACTTCAGCTCGGTGACCATCACCGTGGCTTCCCCCGACTCGATCCGTTCGTGGTCGAAAGGGGAGGTCAAGAACCCCGAGACCATCAACTACCGGACGTTCAAGCCGGAAAAGGGCGGCCTTTTCTGCGAGCGCATCTTCGGTCCCACGCGGGACTGGGAGTGCTCCTGCGGAAAATACAAGCGCATCAAGCACAAGGGCGTCATCTGCGACCGCTGCGGCGTCGAAGTGACGCTCAGCCGCGTGCGCCGCGAGCGCATGGGCCACATCGAACTCGCCGTGCCCGTCACGCACATCTGGTTCTACAAGTGCATGCCTTCGCGCATCGGGCTCATGCTCGACATGTCGAGCCGCCAGCTCGAGCGCGTGATCTATTACGAGGATTACCTCGTCATCGATCCGGGCACGACGCCGCTCACGAAGGGCCAGCTCCTGACCGAGACGGAATACCGCGAGGCGATGGAGCAATTCGGCGAGGACAGTTTCCGCGCCGGCGTCGGCGGCGAGGCCGTCCGCGATCTGCTCGTGCAGACCGATCTCGCGAAACTCCAGAAGGAGCTCGAGGAGCAGATGGGCGCGACCAAGTCCAAGCAGAATCGCAAGAAGATCGCCAAGCGTCTCAAGCTCGTGCAGGGATTCATGCACTCCGGCACCCGTCCCGAATGGATGGTGCTCGACGTGCTGCCCGTCATCCCGCCGGATCTGCGTCCCTTGGTGCCGCTCGAAGGCGGCCGCTTCGCGACGAGCGACCTGAACGATCTCTATCGCCGCGTCATCAACCGCAATAACCGGCTCAAGAACCTTCTCCAGCTCAAGACCCCCGAGGTCATCATCCGCAACGAGAAGCGCATGTTGCAGGAGGCTGTGGACGCGCTCTTCGACAACGGCCGGCATGGCCGCGCCGTCACCGGCGCCGGCAATCGCCCGCTCAAGTCCATGTCCGACATGCTCAAGGGCAAGGGTGGCCGTTTCCGCCAGAACCTGCTCGGCAAGCGCGTGGACTACTCGGGCCGTTCCGTCATCGTCATCGGTCCCGAGCTCAAGCTCCACCAGTGCGGCCTCCCGAAGAAGATGGCGCTCGTGTTGTTCGAGCCCTTCATCATCCGCGTGCTCAAGGAGCGCGGCTACGTGCACACCGTCCGCAGCGCGAAGAAGATGATCGAGAAACAGACGCCGGAAGTCTGGGACATCCTCGAGGAAGTCACGAAGGGACACCCCGTCCTCCTCAACCGCGCACCCACGCTCCATCGTCTCTCGATCCAGGCGTTCGAGCCGATCCTCATCGAAGGCGAGGCGATCCGCGTGCACCCGCTCGTCTGCACGGCTTACAACGCCGACTTCGACGGTGACCAGATGGCCGTCCACGTCCCGCTGTCGGTCGAAGCGCAGATGGAGGCGCGCATGCTCATGCTCGCGCCGAACAACCTGTTCTCGCCGGCCAGCGGCAAGCCGATCACCACGCCGTCGCAGGACATCGTGCTCGGTTGCTACTACCTCACGCAGGAGCCCCGCAACCCAAAGAAGGAAGGCGAGCGCCTCCCGTTGTTCGCAGTCCGCAGCGAAGTCGAATTCGCGATGGCCGAGCACAAGGTGAAGGTCCTCGATCGCATCCGTTTCAAGAACCCCGACTTCGGCAAGAAGACGGTCTTTGGCAACCCCGAGCTGAAGGTGCTCGAGACCACGGTCGGTCGCGTCATCTTCAACCAGATCTGGCCCGAGGGCGTCGGCTTCATCAACAAGGCCTGCCCGAAAAAGCAGCTCTCCGACCTGATCGCGAAGACCCACCACGTCGCCGGGCAGCAGCCCACCGTGGACATGCTCGATCAGCTCAAGGAACTCGGTTTCCACTGGGCGATGCGCGCCGGCGTCTCCGTCGGAATCAAGGACATGATCATCCCGAAGGAGAAGCATGAGAGCCTCGACCGCGCTCACAAGAGCGTCTCGGAAATCGAGAAGCAGTACCGCCGCGGCATCATCACCGACGGCGAGCGCCACAACAAGGTCATCGACACGTGGACCCAGGCGAACAACGCGATCTCGGACGTCATGTTCCGCACCCTCATGCACAATGAGGGCCGCAAGGAAATCAACCCCGTGTATCTCATGGTGGACTCCGGCGCGCGCGGCAACCGCACGCAGGTGAACCAGCTCGGCGGCATGCGCGGCCTCATGGCCAAGCCCGACGGCTCCATCATCGAGACGCCCATCACCGCGAACTTCCGCGAGGGCCTCACGGTGCTCCAGTACTTCATCTCCACGCACGGCGCCCGCAAGGGTCTCGCCGACACCGCGCTCAAGACGGCCGACTCCGGCTATCTCACCCGCAAGCTCGTGGATTGCGCGCAGGACGTCATCATCGTCGGCGACGACTGCGGCACTTCGCAGGGCATCATCGTGGCGGCCATCTACGACGGCGACGAAGAAGTC
>JBEBGK010000553.1:0-3457 GCA_040081515.1 Chthoniobacteraceae bacterium | reverse complement strand
GGATGCCATGCGCGCGCGCGCGGCGGAGCGCCTGGGTGTGTTGCGCATGCTGAAGAGCGCCCTGAAGGCCACGGCGATCGAAAAGGGAATCGCCGATGAGGCGCTCGATGACGCCACGTCCCTCGCAGTGCTGCGCAAGGAACTCAAGAAGCGGCAGGACTCCATCGAGAGCTTCGACAAGGGCAACCGCCCGGAACTCGCGGCGAAGGAGCGCGCGGAGGCGGAGATGCTCACGGCCTATCTGCCGAAGGCGCTGTCGCCCGAGGAGACCGAGGCGCTCGTGAAGGCGGTCATCGCGGAGATCGGCGCGACATCGAAGGCGCAGATGGGCGCGGTGATGAAACTGGCGACCGAGCGCGCCGCGGGCCGTGCCGACGGGCGGGCGCTGAGCGGGCTCGTCGGAAAACTCCTGCCGTAGCCAAGGCCCTTCCCGGACATGCGAAACATCCCTTCCATTCGATCCGCAGGATGAACTCGGTAATCATCGTCGCCGCCGGGAGCAGCCGCCGGATGGGTTTCGACAAGATCTTCGCCACGCTTCTCAGCAAGCCGGTGCTCTATTGGTCCCTCGCGGCTTTCGAGCACTGCCATGACATCGATGAAATCATCATCGTGACCCGCGGGGATCGGGTCGCCGAGGTGGAGGAACTCGTGGCGGCGGAGAAATTCAAGAAGGTGCACAAAGTGGTCGAGGGCGGCGCCGAGCGGCATCTTTCCGTCTGGAACGGGCTGCGCGCCATCCAGAGCGAGGGCAGCGAATTTGTCGCGATCCACGACGCGGCGCGGCCGCTGGTGACGCCGAAGCTGATCAGCGATTGCATCGCGCTCGCGCGGAAGCACGGGGCCGCGTGCTGCGCGTCGCCGATCCCGGACACGGTGAAGCGGGCGTCATACGAACTGTTGGTGACCGACAGCGTGGATCGCAAGAACCTGTGGGCGATGCAGACGCCGCAGGTCTTCAGCAGCCCGCTGATCATGCAGGCCTACGCCTCGCTCATGGCGCGGCATGAGCTGGTGACGGACGAGGTCTCCGCCGTGCAGAAGCTCGGCAAGCGCGTCGCGTTGCTCGAGAACGAGGATTACAATTTCAAAATCACCTTCCCCCGCGACCTGCCGATGGCCGAGCAGGTCATCGAGATCCGGACGGGGCGCGAGAAACGGCGTTGATTTCACCGCCGCGTTTGGATGCGGCCGGCCGCAGCGGCGCTTTTTTCGCGGTGCGCGGCTTGCGCCGGAGCGGTTTATGGGCATCTTCCCGCCCCCACTGCCGGAAAAGACGATTCGATGAGCAACACCTACCAAGTCACCCGGCTCCCCAACGGCGCGCGGATCGCGTCGATCGACATGCCCCACATGCGAAGCGTGACGGTGGGTGTGTGGGCCGGGGTCGGCGGACGGCACGAGCGCGCGCACGAGAGCGGCATCTCGCATTTTCTCGAGCATCTGCTCTTCAAAGGGACGGCGCGCAGGGGCACGCGCGAGATCACGGCGGCGGTCGAGGGCGTGGGCGGATACCTGAATGCGTTCACGACGGAGGATCACACGTGCTACTACGCAAAGGCGGGCCTGCCGCACTTCGAGCGGCTCTGCGATGTGCTGGGCGACATGTATCTGAATTCCACTTTCCCGAAGGCCGAGGTGGAGCGTGAGCGCGAGGTGATCCGCGAGGAGATCCTCATGTATCGCGACCAGCCTTCGCAGCACGTGCAGGAGCTGCTCACCTCTACGCTCTGGCCGGAGCATCCGCTCGGGCGTCCGCTTACCGGCACGGTGGAGACGGTGTCCGGCATCGGCCGGCCGGAGATTTCCGCATTTCACAAGCGCAACTACAATGGCGGCGGCACCGTGGTGACGGTGGCGGGACGCGTGTCGCACGCGGATGCGGTCGCCGCGCTGAAGCCGGCGATCGAGCGCCTGCCCGCGGGACGGCGTCCGCGGTTTCAACGCTCCCCGATGCCGCCGAGGCGCGCCTGCGTGAATCTTCACACGCACGACACCGAGCAGACGCATCTCGCGATGGGATTTCACACATGGGGGAGGAAGGACGACCGCCGCTTTGCGCTGAAGCTCCTGAGCGTGATCCTCGGCGAGAACATGAGTTCGCGCCTTTTCCAGAAGCTCCGCGAGCGAAATGCGTTCTGCTATTCGATTTCGAGCGGGATGGTGACGCTCGAGGACACCGGCGCCTTTCACATCAGCGCGGGACTCGACCCGGCGAAACTCGAGCCGGCGATCCGCCTGATCCTCCGGGAACTCGAGGGCATCGCCGCACGCGGTCCGACGAAGGCGGAACTGAAGATGGCGCGCGACTACACCATCGGCCAGACGCTGATGGGGCTCGAGAGCACGACGAACCAGATCCTCTGGATGGGCGAGAGCCTGCTCGGATACGGGCGGGTGCTGTGTCCGCTGGAGATCGAGCGGCGCATTTTCGCGGTGACTCCCGCCGAGGTGCAGTCGGTGGCCGGCGAGTGCCTCAAGCGTGGGAGGCTCGGGATCGCGGTCGTGGGGCCGTTGAAGGACGCGGCGAAGATCCAGAGCTGGCTGCCCTGAGCCGACGTCCCGCCTTGCGCATCGGCCCCGCGGACTGTGAACTCGCGTCATGCCTCCCTTCCGATCTGCCGCCGTTCTCCTTCCTGCATTCCTCGGCTGTCTTGCGTGCGCCGGGCCGTTGCCGGGCACTGCACCGCTGACGGTCGAGGGCGATCTTTCCGTCCGGATGGTGCAGGGGATCGATCGATGGCTCGATCGCGAGACGGGCAATTTGGACCGTCGTCGCGAGGAAACCTGGAAGGCGCAGACCGCAAGCGCCGATGCGTGGGCGGAGACGGCCGAAGTGCGGCGGGCGGATCTGGCGAAGATGATTGGTGCGGTGGATCCGCGCCGTCCGGGTGCGTTGCAGAGGATCGCGGACGCCGGCGCGGAGCATCCCGCGGCGGTTGCCGATGGCTACACCGTGGAGGCGGTGACGTGGCCTGTGTTCGACGGTGTGAATGGCGAGGGGCTGCTGTTGCGTCCGGCGGGTCCCGCGAAGGCGGCGGTGATTGTGCTGCCGGATGCCGATCAGACGCCCGAGCAGTCCGCGGGGCTCCAGCCGGGTTCGTCGGCGGACCTCCAGTTTGCGCGCCGGTTCGCGGAGCTGGGTTTTCTGGTGGTGACGCCTGCGCTCGTCGATCGCAGGGACAAATGGTCGGGCAACGAGAAATTGAAGCGCTACACGAATGCGTCTCATCGCGAATGGATCCACCGGCAGTCCTTCGAGGTGGGAAGGACCGTCCCGGGCTTCGAGACGCAGAAAGTCCTCGCTGCGGTGGACGCGCTCAAGGGGGCATCGGCGAAACTGCTCGCCGACGGCGCGAAGATCGGCGTGGCCGGCTACGGTGAAGGCGGACTGATCGCCATGAACGCCGCGGCGATCGATCCGCGGATCGATGCGGCATTTGTGCATGGATACTTC
>JBEBGK010000552.1:0-3457 GCA_040081515.1 Chthoniobacteraceae bacterium | reverse complement strand
GGAGTGATCCCCGGCGGCGCGGACACCTACATCGGCTACGGCAAGTCGTGGGCGAACGTGAGCAACACGCCCTTTCGCGAATACAAGCATTGGGAGCACGAAGGCGGAATCAGCACGCCGCTCATCGCGCATTGGCCGGCGGGCATTGCGAGCGAGCGCCACGGCAGGCTCGAAGCGCAGCCCGCGCATCTGATCGATCTGATGGCAACCTGCGTGGATCTCGCTGGCGCAAAGTATCCCGCCGAAATGAACGGGCAGAAGATCCAGCCGATGGAAGGCGTGAGTCTCGCGCCCGCTTTCGCAGGCAAATCGATCCACCGCGCGCAGCCCATCTTTTGGGAGCACGAAGGCAACCGCGCCATCCGCATGGGCGACTGGAAACTCGTCTCGAAACATCCCGGCGGCTGGGAGCTTTACGACATCGCGGCCGACCGCACCGAGATGCACGACCTCGCCGCGCAGCAACCGGAGCGCGTGAAAGAAATGTCCGCGCAGTGGGATGCGTGGGCGAAGCGCGTCGGCGTGATGCCCTGGCCGCTCGATGGCGGCAAACGGAAGCGGAACGAATGAGTTCCCTTCCGTTCCCCAGAACGCTGTTCCCGATCATGAAACTCAGTCTCTTCCTCGCGGCAGCGATCGCCATTTTCTGCGCGCCCGCCTTCTCCGCCGAGGCCAGAAGGCCGAATATTCTCTGGCTCGCTGGGGAGAATCTTTCTCACGATCTCGGCTGCTACGGCGCAAAGAACGTGCGTACGCCGAACCTCGATCGGCTGGCGGCCGAGGGTGTGCGTTTCACCAATGTCATCGCCACGAATCCCGCGTGCGCGCCGAGCCGCTCCGCGTTTTTCACCGGCATGTATCAGACGAGCACGGACACGCATCCCATGCGCTCGCATCGCAGCGATGCCTTCCGCCTGCCGGAGGGCGTGCGCCCCGTGACGCACCGGTTGCGCGACGCGGGTTACTTCACCGCGAATCTCAAGACGCTCGATGGCAAGGAAGTCGGGACCGGCAAACTGGACCTCAACTTTGTCAATGAAGGCCCCATCTATCACGAGAACTCCAGCGACTGGTCGAGCCTGCCGAAGGACCGGCCATTCTTCGCCGTCGTGAACGCGATGGAATCCGAATACGACATCTACGACCGGCAGACGTGGAAGCACGAGCGCGTCGAGTGGGTCGGCGAGCGCGAGCATGAGAAAATCGCGACGCCGGAGAACGTCACGCCGCCGCCATATTATCCCGACCATCCCATCGTTCGGGAGGAATGGGCGCGCTACCTGAACTCCGTCTCGGGCATGGACAAACGCTTCGGCATCGTGCTCGACAAGCTGCGCGCGGAAGGCCGCGAGGACGACACCGTGATCATCTTCTTCGGTGACAATGGCCGCCTCGAGCCGCGCGGCATCCATTGGTGTTCCGATAGCGGCCTGCGCGTTCCGATGATCATCCGCTGGCCGAAGAATTTTCCCGCACCGCCGCAGTGCGCAGCCGGCACGGTCATCGACGACATGGTGAGTCTCATCGATCTCACCGCGACCACGCTCGCCATCGCCGGGATCGCGCCGCCCATGCCCATGCAGGGCCGGAATCTCCTCGGCTCACACGCCGGACCGCCGCGTAGCTACGCCTTCGCCGCGCGCGATCGGATCGATGAGACGGAACAGCGCATTCGCTCGGTGCACGATCCGCGCTTTCACTACATCCGCACGCTGAGCACCGGCCCGACCTTCGCGTCGCTGAATCGCTACAAGGAAAAGTGCTTCCCCATCGTCCCGCTCATGCGCCAGCTCCAAGCCGAGGGCGCGCTCACCGGCCCACCGCTGGAACTCATGATGCGCACGGGACCATGTGAGGAGCTCTACGATCTGAAAAGCGATCCCCACGAGGTCCACAACCTCATCACGTCGTCCGATCCCGCTCACACCGATGCCCGCACCCGCCTGCGCGCCGCGCTGGACACGTGGATGATCGAAACCGGCGACCGCGGAGCCACTCCCGAACCGCGTGAAGTCGTCGAGCCATTCGCCAAGGAGATGCACGACTGGTTCGGGACGCCGGCTTGGTGGCGTCCGAAAAAATGAGCCACTTCGGCGCTTTGCTTGTTCGGAAGGGACGATGCGGGGTCTGCCACTCCAGTCAGTCGCTCACTAATCTTTTCCCCGGTCCCCTCGCCCAAACGCAACGGCGCGGACGGTAGTCGGACTTCGTGCGGGGTTGCATCCTCCGTTGGAAACATTACGTGCAACACGTTCCACATGCTCCTGATCATGCGCCTCACTCTCACCGCCCTGGCATTTCTGTTGGCGACACTCGCGCCATGCGTCGCTGCTGATGCCATTGGAAAGCCGAACGTCCTCTTTCTCTTCGCCGACGACCAATGCTTCGAGACCATCCGCGCGCTCGGGCACACGGACATCGACACGCCGAATCTCGACCGGCTCGTCCAGCGCGGCACGACCTTCACCCGCGCCTACAACATGGGCTCGTGGAGCGGCGCCGTGTGCGTGGCCAGCCGCACGATGCTCATCACCGGGCGCAGCGTGTGGCGGGCCAATGCGATCTACGACGCGACCGAGAAGGAGCGTGAGGCCGGCCGGCTCTGGCCGCAGATGATGGCGGGCGCGGGCTACGCCACCTATTTCACCGGCAAATGGCACATCAAGGCCGACGCGACGAAAGCCTTCGATGTGGCCAAGGACATCCGCGCCGGGATGCCAAAGGACACGCCGCAAGGATACAACCGTCCGCTCGCGGGCCCGCCCGATCCGTGGAGCCCGAGCGACCCGAAGTTCGGCGGCTTCTGGGAGGGCGGGAAGCACTGGAGCGAAGTCGTCGGGGACAATGCCATCGAGTTCCTCGGCGCGGCGAAGCAAGGCACGAAACCGTTCTTCATGTATGTCGCCTTCAATGCGCCGCACGATCCGCGGCAGTCGCCGAAGGAATACGTGGACCGGTATCCGCTCGACCGCATCGCCGTGCCGAAGAACTTCCTGCCCGAGTATCCGCACAAGGACGCCATCGGCTGCGGCCCTTCGCTGCGCGATGAAAAGCTCGGCCCGTTCCCGCGCACGGAGCACGCCGTGAAAGTCCACCGCCAGGAGTACTATGCGATCATCACGCACATGGATGCGCAGGTCGGGCGCATCCTCGACGCGCTGGAAAAAAACGGCCAGGCCGACAACACGTGGATCTTCTTCACCGCCGACCACGGCCTCGCGATCGGGCATCACGGACTGTTTGGAAAGCAGAACATGTATGACCACAGCCTGCGCGTGCCCTTCATCGTCGCCGGTCCCGGCGCGAAGGCGGGCGCGAAGCTCGATGCGCCGATCTATCTCCAGGACGCGATGGCCACCGCGCTCGATCTCGCAGGCGTGCCCAAGCCCGGGCAGGTCGAGTTTCACAGCCTGCTTCCATTGCTGCGCGGGGAAAAATCGCCCGCCGCGCGCGAGGC
>JBEBGK010000551.1:0-3463 GCA_040081515.1 Chthoniobacteraceae bacterium | reverse complement strand
CGCTCTTCGCGGTCTTCCGGCTGATCGTCGCGACCGTGTGATCCCGTTCATCGGGATGGATGAGACGGTGCCACAGCCACGGGTCGTTCCTGAATTCGTCCGGGGAATATCCCGTCACGCCGAGGCAGCCCGGTCCGTGCGATGTGGCGACCGCCTGCCCGTTCTTCAGCTCCACCGTGTAAACGTAATCCGTGACGGAATTCAGGAGCCGCCGGTAGCGACCCTCACTCGTCTGCAGGGCCGTCTCCGCCGTCTTCAGATCCGTGATGTCCCGGGATACCCCGAAGGTGCCGACGACGGCCCCTTTCTCGTCCAGCAGCGCCATCTTCGTCGTGAGCGACCAGCCGGTCCGGCCGTCCGGGAAGGTTTCCTTTTCGACGCTGCCGATCAACGGCTTGCCCGTCCGCATCACCTCCGCCTCGTCCTTCGTCGCCTGCGCCGTGTGCTCTTCCGTGAAAAAATCCGCATCCGTTTTCCCGAGGGCCTCTTCCGGATTCGACGCGCCGAAGAACCGGGCCAGCGCGGGATTGACCTGGATGAACTGCCCCTTCTGGTTCTTGAAATAGATCCGGTCGGGAATGTTGTTCAGCAGCACGTCGAGCCGCGTGCGCTGCTCGCCCAATTCGCGCTCGGTGCGGGTGCGTTCCAGCGCGTAACGGATCGCCCTCACCAGCAGGCGGCCATCCACGCTGCCCTTCACCACGTAATCCTGCGCGCCGTGCTGCATGGCCCGGAACGCCAGTTCCTCGTCGTCGAGCCCCGTCATCACGATGAGCGGGATGCGCGGCGCGCGCTCATTCATCCGGGTCACCGTTTCCAGGCCATGGGCATCCGGCAGCGTGAGATCGAGCAGGATGAGATCGAAATTCTCCCGCGACAGCCGCTCGAATGCAGCCGAAAGACGATCCGCCGTCTGCATCTGGAAGCGCCCGCCGCCGGCTTCCGAGATCATGATCTCCATGAGCGCGACGTCCCCCGGATTATCCTCGACCAGCAGGATCCGGATCGGCTCCTGAGCCATGTCGCGCGATTGTCTCGAAGCAGCTTGCATCACCAGTTCACCTCGGTTGAACCCGTATAACAGGCACTTGTTCCCGGCAAGACATTATTCCTCCGCGAGCCCGATGCCCTCCCGCCGGGGCACCCGCGCTCAGTTGTTCTCCGGGAGTCCCTCGACGTGGCCGAGATTCTTCACGGGGGAGAAAATCGCCTGCACCTCCGACAGCAACTGCACGTCGAGCGGTTCGGCCGCCCATTTCGCCCAGTTCCGGATGTTCTTCGGATTCGCGCTGCCGCTCACCGTGGTCGTGATGTCCGGATTCGCGATGGAAAATTGCAACGCGAGCTTCGCGATATCGACTCCCCTGGCCGCGCAATGCTCCGCAGCCTTCCGCGCCGCCGCCTTTACGTGCTCGGGTTCCTTGAGCCAGGCGGGCAGCGGCGCATTCGTGAGCAGACGCGCGGAAAACGGCCCCGCATTCATCGCGCCCACGCCCTTCCGTTTCAGGTAAGGCACCGCCTCATCCGCGAAGCGCGTGTTTTGCAGCGTGTATTGATTGTAGCTCAGCACGCAGTCCAAATCCGCCTGGTCGCAGATGAAACGGAAGATCTTCATCGGATAGCCGCTGAAGCCCACGTAGCGCACCTTCCCCGCCTTCTGCGCCGCGCGCAGCGCCGGGATCGTCTCATCCACGATCTGCTGCATCGGCACGAACTCGACGTCGTGGCACAGCACGATGTCGAGATGGTCCGTCCCCAGCCGGTGCAGCGACACGTCCACGCTCTCCGCCACGCGCTTTGCCGAGAAATCAAAGTGCGCGAGATCATAGCGCCCCAGCTTGGTGCAAAGCGTATAGCTCTCGCGCGGCACGCCCTTGAGCGCCACGCCGAGCAACACCTCGCTCATCCCGCGTCCGTAGAATGGCGACGTATCGATGAAATTCAGCCCGCACTCCAGCGCCACGCGCACGCTCTCCAGCGCCTCATCCAGCTTCACGCTGCGGAACTCCTGCCCGAGCGACGACGCGCCAAAGCTGAGGATGGGAAGATGAAGATCCGTTTTTCCGAGACGTCGCGTTTGCATGGTGAGGGCCGAGGAAAGCGAACCACTCCCGCCGTGGGGAGCAAAAAAGTCGGAGTCTCGATGAATCGGGTGAAAATGACCGCGCCTGCGAGGCTGAGTAGGATTGCGAATGAGAATATGAGGAACTGCCACCCGTTTGATCGCCGGAGTAATGATGACCCCCGCCAAGCCCGGCATTGCCAGATTCCTCCTGCCACTCACGGCCCCGTCGATGACGGTCGTCTCCCCAGATTGGTGGTTCATCGCGCAATCCGCGGTTTCCATTGCCGTTTTCAGGAATAGGCAAGGGTAGGTTCGTCGGAAAAAGGCCGGGCTGTTTTCGAGGAGTAGTCCGGTGGACCTCACTCCGTGCGCGTTTCATGGTGCGTGTGCGGGACACAGCGCGCGCCGCTGCGATGACGCTGATTCGCATTGCGGGGATGGTCGGCGGGCGGGCAAAGTGCGCGGCATGCAGTCCCTCTCCCGCCGCCGCTTCCTTGCCACTTCCTCCCTCGCTCTGATCGCCGCGCCGCTTGCGCGCGCCGTGGAGCCGTTTGCCCGCGTGGGCGCGCCGCGGCTGCGGCTGAGTCTCGCGGCATATTCGTTCCGCGAGTTTTTCCCGGGCGCGAAGGGCGCGAAGGCGGAGATCCCGGCGGATCGCGCGATGACGATGGAGAAGTTCATCGATCGTTGCGCGGAGTGGCAGTGCGACGGCGCGGAATTGACGAGCTACTACTTCCCGAAGGACGTGACGGACGACTATCTGCTGAAGGTGCGCCGTCATGCGTATCTGCGCGGCGTATCCATCAGCGGCACGGCGGTGGGGAACACCTTCACGCATCCGCGGGGGCCGGAGCGCGACAAGCAAGTGGCCGATGTGAAGCAGTGGATCGATCGCGCGTCGGTGCTGGGTGCGCCGCACATCCGGGTCTTTGCGGGCGCGGCGCCGAAGGGCGGGACGATCGAGGCGGCGAAGAAGGCGTGCATCGAGCAACTCGAGGAGTGCGGCGATTACGCGGGGAAGCGCGGCATTTTCCTCGGCGTGGAGAATCACGGCGGCATCGTCGCGGAACCGGAGGCGCTGCTGGAAATCACACGCGCGGTGAAGAGCCCGTGGGTGGGCGTGAACTTCGACTCGGGGAATTTCCACACGGACGACCCGTATGCGGATCTCGCGAAGATCGCGCCGTTCGCGGTGAATGCGCAGATCAAGACGCAGATCCAGCGCCGCGGATCGAAGGAGATGGAGCAGGCGGATCTCGCGCGGATCGCCGGCATTCTTCGCGAGGCGAACTACCAGGGATGGGTGGCGCTCGAGTTCGAGGAGAAGTCCGATCCGTGGGCCGGCGTTCCCGCGACCCTCGGGAAATTGCGCGAGGTCCTCGGCGCCACCGGCAAGGC
>JBEBGK010000550.1:0-3466 GCA_040081515.1 Chthoniobacteraceae bacterium | reverse complement strand
CTCTATCTCCGCCCGCCGCCACGAGCACGACCCACAGCCCGAGACCGGCGACGAGCGAGGAAGGGAGCGCGCCCGCTGCGGCGATGTCCGCCGGGGCGAGGCTGCGATTCGACGGCGGGCGGAGATAGAGCGCGAGCGCCAGCAGCCCGGCAAAGGTGACGCCCAGAATCGTAAATCCCGCCGGGTCGTGCCACCGATCGATCGCGGCGAGCCCGTTCTTTTCCGCGACGAACGCGAGCAGCCATGCGCGGATGACATTGCAGATGAACGCCATGATCGCGCCTGCCACCACCAGCGTCACCCGCGAGCGCAGCCGCATCGACCAGAGCTGCCCGAGAAACAGCGAGGCCATGAGCGTCGCCTGGAACGATCGCACGCCGCTGCATGCCTCCTCGACCCCGACCACACCCGTGCTGATCTCGATGAGATTGCCCTGCTTGAGCGCGGGGATGTTGCAGAGGTTCAGCCCGGTGACGGTCAGCGACGACACGATCTCGGTGAGCGCGTGGATGAAGGGGATCTCGATCGATCCGAGCCACGGCACGGCCACGAGATTGAACGCGATGCCGAATGCGAAGTTCCTCAGCCATTTTCCCCCGCCGAGGAGATAGATCGTGGAAAGCGAGATCGCGACCACCTCGAGCGCCAGCATCCATTGGGGAAAACGCCAGTCCGGCGTGGCCTCGAGCTGCAGTCGCGTCGGCAACAGCAGGACGGCGGAGATCGCAATGAGCAGGACCGGCAGGCGCCGGAATGAAGGCGTGCCCGGAGCCGGACGGGTGATCCACGATTCCCAGAGCAGAAACAGCGAAAGCAACGGCACCGTCCACCCGTATGCGTACTGCGGGTTCGTGGACCAGTGGAAGCTCAGGTTCCGGATCAGATCGATCCAGAGCAGTGCGAAAATAAGAACCGGGATCCAGAAGGAACCCTTCCTGAGCTGATTCATTCGGGCGAAACTCCCATAACGTCCGGGAAAGCCAAGGCAAAGGTCGCAGTCGCTTCCGTCTTCACCCCGCGCGGCTGCTCGGGCCACGTCTTGCGCTGAATCGTCAAGGTCTCAATCCCAGCCGCCGGGAGGAGGATGCCGCTTCAGGAAATGAACACGCCCCGGTCCGCCTGCCATTCCTTCACGACAACATGATGCACACGGTCGCCGGACAGCGCCGTGTGCAGTTTCCTTTGTCTGGAGGAGGAACCGGCCCCGACTCAGGCCGCGTGGAGGGCGTCCTGCGTCTGCCGTCCGAGTTCCAGCAGGGCCGCGCCGAGGTTTTCACCGAGGGCGTTCCACTGGCGTCCGTCGCGGCTGGCCCGGGCGCACCAGAGCGGATGCTTGGGCTCGTAGGAGATGCGGTCATAGACCACGGAAAATCCTTTGGCCATGAGTTTGGTGGGGATGGTTGTCCATTGATTCTCTTTCATGAGAAAAAATTTAAGCTTACGCCGTGCCAAGGCCCCGGCCGGCGGAGCGGCTGGCGCGACACCGCGGTCGCCGCGAATGCCTCCGAGACGCGGCAAACCCGCATCCGCCCTCTGAAATCCCTTGCTCCCGCACGGCCGGCAGCCCGCCGGGGCGGCTCGAAAAAAATCCCCTTCCGACCCGTCCCCGATCACTGGAGATCGGGCAATGACTCTCATCGATGAGAAATTTGCGATTCCAATTCCGTGCCAACCTTGGCGGGAAATTGGACAGCCGCGAAGATCCCTGCCCGCGTGGCTTCAGTTTTCAGACTTGAGGAGGGAAATTATCCTTGCCCGTCAAACCGCCGGCAGCTACCAGAAATCTTGAAATTCCCAACTCCCTCCACCATGAAAACCCTCCTCACCTCCATCGTCTCCCTCGCGCTTGCGCTTCAAGCCAGCGCTGCCTTGATTCCATTCAACCTGCAAGGTCAGGCTGGCAGTGGTTTGTTATCGGGGAACGAGACAGGTGCCGTCGCAGGCACCCCTGGGTCCGGCGGCGAGATCGGAGCTGGGATTACTTTCGACGACGTTTCGAAGGTTCTGACGATTAATGTCGGTTGGGGCACCTCCAATGGCTTCACCAACCTGACTGGCGCGATTTCCGGCGCACACATCCACGGCCCCGCTATCACCCCAACCCCGTTCACAACGACTGCAGGGGTTGTCGTCAACCTGCAGACAAACGCCGTGACGACAGGCTACACGTCCGCCAGCTTCACCACAACAACCTCCGCCAGCGCGGGTACATCGTCCGGTTCCGTTACGCTGGACGCCACGCGGGAAGCCCAACTCATGGCCAGCCAGCTTTACATCAATATCCACACCGCCACCAATGGGGGTGGAGAGATTCGTGGCAACTTGGTAGCCGTCCCGGAACCGTCCTCCGTCGGCCTCGCTGCATTGGGATTGATGGGCATCGCCTCGGGCAGCCGCATGCGCCGGAGGAAGGCAAAAGCCGCCTGAACGCGGCGCCCGCGTTTCACGATCGCGGCTGGGAATTTCCGGATCGGATCCCGGTTGGTTTTAGGGCTCGCCGTGCTCTGACACCTGCGATTCGCCGATGGGCAGGCTCGTGCGGTCTCGCCCGTTCAATCGACCGATGAGTCCTTGCCGCCGCACCTCGATTGCGTGACGCTCCCGAACGTATGCCTTGGTCCTGGGTAGCAAAAAAACGCTGGTATCACCGGCCGGCCTTGTGGGTCCTCGTGTTCCTGCTGTTGGTCGGAGCCCTCGTCGGCCCGCGCGCGAAACGCCGGTACGATCGCTGGAGTTCCGAACGGCACGTTGAGCGCGCCCGGGATTTTCATGCGAAGGGCGACTTCACCCATGCGATGCTCGATGCGCGCGCCGCCCTGGAACTGAACCCGCACAACGCCGAGGCGAACCGCATCCTGGCCCAGACCCTCGAATCCGTCGGCTCGCCAGACGCCGTGCTCTGGCGCAGCCGCCTCGATTCCCTGCTCCCCGGCGACCCGGAGAATCTGCTCGCGTGGGCGGGCGACGCCGTGAAAGCCGGCGATCTGTCCACGGCGGAGCGGGCCATCAAGAAGCTCCCGCCCTCCGTCCGCAACGCGCGCTACCACGATGTCGCCGCCGCGATCGCCATGGGCAAGCGCGACCTCGCCACCGCCGAGGCGAACTGGACGGAAGCCGCGCGCCTCAACCCGGCCGAAGACCGCTACGCCGTGAACCTGGCGACCCTCCGGCTGGGTTCCAAGTCACCCGAGGTCCGCGCCGGTGCGCTCAAGGCCCTGGACACGGTGACGGGCAAGCCCGCGCTGGCGATCCAGGCGCGGCGGACACTGCTCGGCGATGCGATGCGGCAAAAGGACGCCGTGCGCTCGAAGGAACTCGCCGACGCGCTCGTGGCGGATCCCGCGGCGACATTCGCCGACAGGCTGCTCCGCCTCACGACACTCCGCGCAGTGGGCGACAATGAATCCTCCTCGTACCTCGAGGAGTTGCAAAAAGCCGCCGCCGCCGCGCCGGAGGAACTCCCGCG
>JBEBGK010000549.1:0-3468 GCA_040081515.1 Chthoniobacteraceae bacterium | reverse complement strand
GCATGACCGAAGCCGAAATTCTCTCACTGTTCCGGCAGACGAATGCGCTGCTCGAAGGCCACTTCCTCCTTCGCTCCGGGCTGCACAGCCGTCAGTTCTTCCAATGCGCGCTGCTCCTGAAGGAAACGCCCATCGCCGCGCGGATCTGCGGCGCGCTCGCCGAAAAGGTGCGCGGCATCGGGGCGGAGATGGTGATTTCGCCGGCGCTCGGGGGAATCATCGTCGGTCACGAAGTGGCGCGCGCCCTCGGCCTGCCGCATATCTTCGCGGAGAAGGAGGAAGGCAGGCTCGTCCTCAGGCGCGGCTTCGAGATCCGGCCCGGGCAGAAATTCATCGTCGCCGAGGACGTCGTCACCCGCGGCGGACGCGTGCAGGAGACCATCGACATCGTCCGTTCGCGCGGCGGCGTGGTCGCGGCGGTCTGCGCGGTGGTGGATCGCAGCGGCGGGCAGTTGCCGGATTTCGGGGCCCCATTTTTCCCGTTGGTGAAATTGAACGTCGAGACCTTCGATGCGGGCAATCTGCCGCCGGACCTCGCGAGCACTCCCGCCATCAAGCCCGGCAGCAAATAGACGGGGCTCCCACGCAAGACGCCATTCACCATTCATGAATCCAATCACCTGGATCCTCAAAAAAATCCTCGGCTCGAAGAACCAGCGCCTCGTCAAGTCGCTCAGGCCCGTCGTCGCGCGCATCAACCAGTTCGAGCAGGAATACCGTGCGCTGAGTGACGACCAGTTGCGCGCGAAAGTCGCGGCATGGAAGGAGGAACTCTCCAAGCTCGGCTGGGACGAGCAGCAGGTTTTCCTCGACCGGATCCTGCCCGAGGCGTTCGCGGCCGTGAAGAACGCCGCGTGGCGTCTCAACGAGCGCAAGCACCAGTTCACCGTCTGCGACCAGCCGATGATCTGGGCGATGGTTCATTTCGACACACAGCTCATCGGCGGCTACTGCCTGCACAAGGGCATGATTGCGGAAATGGCCACCGGCGAGGGCAAGACGCTCGTCGCCACGCTCCCCCTTTTCCTGAACGCCCTCACGGGCCGCGGCTCGCACCTCGTCACCACGAATGACTACCTCGCCCGGCGCGACGCCGAGTGGATGGGCGAGGTTTACCGCTTCCTCGGGCTCACCGTCGGCATCATCCAGCACGACCAGTCGCCGGACGTCCGCCGCGAGCAGTACCGCGCCGACATCACCTACGGGATGAACTCCGAGTTCGGCTTCGACTACCTGCGCGACAACGGCATGGCCACGTCGAAGGAGCAGCAGGTCCAGCGCGGGCACTGGTTCGCGATCGTGGACGAGGTGGATTCCATCCTCATCGACGAGGCGCGCGTGCCGCTCATCATCAGCGGCCCGGTCACCGTCTCCACGCATCAGTACGACACCTACCGTCCGCTGGTGGAGCAGATCGTGAAGAAGCAGACGATGCTCTGCAACCGGCTCGCCACCGAGGCGCTCCAGCTTTTTGAACAGGGCGACGTCGATCCGAAGGCCGGCCCGGTCGCAAAAGGCAAGGGCAGCGACCTCAGCCGCACCGACGAGGCGGCGCGCACCATGGTGAAGGTGAAATGGGGCCAGCCGCTGAACAAGGGATACCTCCGCGCGATGGAGGATCCGGAGAAGCGCAAGGCCATCGAGAAGATGGAGCTCTCCTTCTACGCCGACGTGCACAAGGAGGAGATGTGGCGGTTGAAAGAGGAGCTTTTCTTCACCATCGACCAGCGCGCCCATGAGGCCGACCTCACCGAGCAGGGCCGCCAGTTCATGAGCCCGGACGATCCGGATGCGTTCGTCCTCCCGGATCTGCCCACGCAATTCGCCGAGATCGACGGCGATTCCTCGCTCACCGAGCAGCAGAGGATCGAGACCAAGGCGAAGGCCCAGGAGCAGATGAACGTCCAGAGCGAGCGCATCCACAACATCTCGCAGCTCCTGCGCGCATACTGCCTCTACGAAAAGGACGTCCACTACATCGTCGCCGACGGCAAGGTCGTGATCGTCGATGAGAACACCGGACGCACCATGCCGGGCCGCCGCTGGAGCGACGGCCTGCACCAGGCCGTCGAGGCAAAGGAAGGCGTCCAGATCGACAAGGAGACGCAGACGCTCGCGACGATCACCGTCCAGAATTACTTCCGCCTCTACAAAAAGCTCGGCGGCATGACGGGCACGGCGGAAACCGAGGCGAACGAATTCCACGACATCTACAGGCTGGACGTCTCCGTCATCCCGACGAACCGCCCCAACGTGCGCAAGGACGGGAACGACCTCATCTTCAAGACCCGCCGCGAGAAGTACAACGCGGTGGTGAAGGAAATCTCCGAGGCCCACGCCAAGGGGCAGCCCGTCCTCGTCGGCACCGCGAGCGTCGAGGCCTCGGAGCTTCTTTCGCGCATGCTCCAGCGTTCGAAGATCCCGCACGCCGTCCTCAACGCCCGCCAGCACCAGCAGGAGGCGGAAATCATCACACGGGCCGGCCAGAAGGGTCAGGTGACGATCTCCACGAACATGGCGGGACGCGGCACCGACATCAAACTCGGCGCCGGCGTCCCCGAACTCGGCGGCCTCTATGTGCTCGGCACCGAGCGGCACGAGTCGCGCCGCATCGATCGCCAGCTCCGCGGCCGTTGCGCCCGCCAGGGCGACCCCGGCTACACGCGTTTCTACGTGAGCTTTGAGGACGACCTCATGCGCAACTTCGGCGCTGCCGAGCGCATGACGAAACTCATGGAGCGCTTCGGCATGCAGGAGGGCGAGGCCCTCGAGCACTCATGGCTGAACAAGTCCGTCGAGACCGCTCAGAAGCGCGTCGAGCAGCGGAACTACCTCATCCGGAAGCGCACGCTCGAGTTCGACGACGTGATGAACAAGCAGCGCGAAGTCATCTACGGCTGGCGCAACGAGGCCATCAACACCGACGACCCCCGCGGCCTGCTCTACGACGTCATCGACGACCGCATCCCCGAGAAGGTCGGCGAATTCTTCCCCGGCGGCGAGGAACCTCAGATCGAGGCGCTCATGCACTGGGCAAATGTCACTTTCCCCATCGCCGTGGACAAGGCGGCGTTCGAAGGCCGGAGCCAGGAGGCGATCGCGACGCTGCTCGTCGAGCGCGTCAAGAAGGCCTACGAACTCAAGTCCCAGCACGAGGTGCCCGACGCCATCAAGAACCTCGAGCGCTACATCACCCTGACCGCCATCGACCGCCTCTGGCAGGAGCATCTCTACGGGATGGACGGCCTCCGCGAGGGCGTTTACCTCCGTGCCTACGGCCAGAAGGATCCGCTCATCGAGTACAAGCAGGAAGCCTACAAGATGTTCGAGAACCTGATGGGCGGGATCTCGGATGAGGTTCTCCACAACCTCTTCCGCAGCACCTCGAACATCATGGCCTTCGAGCAGTTCCTCGCGAACCTGCCGCAATTCCTCTCCGCGCCCGATGAGAGCAGCATCGCCGGCAAC
>JBEBGK010000548.1:0-3468 GCA_040081515.1 Chthoniobacteraceae bacterium | reverse complement strand
GGATGGTGTCGTTCACGAGCGGGATGACCACGTCCGCGGTCGTTGCACTCCCGGCGATGGTCACGCTCGTCCCGGGGCTCGTGTAGTCCACGCCCTCGGTGGCGGTGCCGCCGAGCGTGAAGTCCACCTTGAGCGGGGATGCCGCGGAAGCCCTGCGCGAGACGACGAAGCGCACCGCCGTGCCGGTGGATGTCTCGGAAAAATGCGTGGTGAGCGCGGAGCCAGTGTCGCCGACGGACACATCCACGATGGGCTGGTCCGAATCCACGATGTAGCCGGTCGCGCTGGGCGGCTGGCTTTCCATGAGCGTGTAGCCGCTCCCGGGCAGCAGGGTGAGCGTCACACTTTCCACGTCCTCCGACGCGTTGTCCGCGAGTGCCACGACGCTGACGTTCTGGCTCGCCTGCGAAGTTGAGAACGCCATGGTCCCTGGCAGTGCGGTAAAATCGACGCCGCTCGTGGCGGTGCCGCTGATCGCGTAGTTCACCGTGATGGCCGGGCCAGTCGCGGGACGGATGATCTGGAAGGTGATCGCCGTGACCGTGCCGGTCGCGGGCTCGAGCACGCCGCTGGTGACGACTTTCAGATAGACCTGCGATGCGTCGTTGTCGGTGATGTTCACCGTCGCCGTGCCGCTGCCGCCGATGACGTAGGTCGTCGTGCTGCGCAGCAAAAGGATCACGTCCTGCGTGCCTTCATCCACGGTGTCGTCGAGCGGCTGGATGATGACCGTGGTGCTCGAAGCGCCGGCGGGAATGACTGCGCGCCCGTCGAGCCGTCGGTAGTCCGCGCCATGCACGGCGCGCCCGGCGAGCGAGTAGTCCACCGTGAGTGCCTGGCTGAAATCGCCTCCGGCGCGCGTGATGGTGAAGATGCCGGGATCGCCTGCTGTCTCGTTCGCGGTGGCGTCCGTCGCGGCGACGGTCACGACGGGAAGGTCGTTGTCGTGGAGCTGCACGGTCACGGAATTCAGCAGCGTGTTGCGCACGTAGCTGCCGGTGGTGTTGATGGTCACAATCGCCGTCTCGGTGCCCTCCTGCGCGGAGTCATCCACTGGCGTGAGAGTGAAGGTGACGCTCGAACTTCCCGCCGGGATGATGACCGGCGAGGTCACGGCGTAGTCGGTCACATTCGTCGCGGTGCCGGAGAGCGCGAGTGCGACGGAGAAGCTGTTCGTCGTCGGGCCGGTGCGTTCGAGCTTCAGCGTCGCGGGAGTCGGTCCGGCTTCGGTGGCCACGTTGTCCACGTGCGTGAGCGTGACGATCGGGATGTTCGGATTCTCCTCGTCGGTGATTGCTACCACGGCGACCGCCGGCCCTGCGAGGATGTAGCCGCCGCTGGTGTTGGCAAAATTCAGCGCCGCGTATTCCACGCCCTCGGTCGCGGTGTCATTCACGGGTGTGACGGTGATGTCGAGGAAGCTCGCGCCCGCCGGGATGTCGTACTGCGAAGTGCCGCTGCCGCCCTGCGCAGTCGTCGATGCCGTCGGCGCGGGCGAGAGTGTGTAGTCGGTGTTCCGCGTGGCTGTGCCGGTGTTCACGTTGAAGATCTGCACCGCGAGCGCGGCGGCGGTGCTGCCGGTGCGCTCGATGCGGATGGTGCCGGTGCCGACAGGCGCGCCTTCGCTCGCGACGGGATCGACTGGTGTCACCGTGATCGTCGGCAGCAGCGCCGAGGTGAAATTTTTCGCAGTCGTGCTCGGGCCGACGGTCACCGGGTTCGTGAAGCCCGAGGCCGTGAAGACGTTCGGGTAAAGGTTCGGCGTGATCGTGTAGCTGCCCGCGGTGACGCGCGTGAGCGTGTAGTTTCCGTCGCTGTCCGTCCAAGTTCCGCGGAAGGTGGAACTGTTACCGTGCGACGTGTTGTTCTGCGGCGCGTAGTTGGCCACGTACACGCCCTCGAGCGGCAGTGAATCCGGTCCGGTCACATTGCCGCTCACGGTGAAGGTCGCCGGCGTGCCGACGGTGATGAGCACCGCGCGGGTGGTGCGCCCGCCCTTCATGTCGCTTGCCGTGCAGAGGACCCGGTAGTGGCCCGCGGCGCTCCACGATTTCGTCTGCACCGCGTTGTTGTCCGTCGAATACGTGCCGTCGTCGAAGATCCACGCATACGCCAGCGTGTCGCCGTCCGGATCGTTCGCGTTGGCGGTGAGTGTCACATTCACGCCCGTGCCGGGGCTCGTGTTGCTCGCATTGATGGCGAGTGCCGGTGGCTGGTTGCCGGGCGCTGCGCCGACGGAGACATAGACATCCATCGCCGGCGGCGTGCCCGCGATTTTCGCCACGGGCGTGATGTGGATGTTCACATCCGGATCGCTGAACGTGCGCCCGATCCACAGCGCGGAATCATTGCGCGTGTCCGTGATGCCGTTTCCAAACGACCCCGGCGTCATGTCGAGGAGTTGCGCGCCGCGATTGCTGCCGATGGGCGGGCTGCCGCCGCTTCCGCCGATGCCGCCCAGGCCCCAGCCGTCCCAGGTCATCATCAGGCCGTTCATGAAGCCCGTGTTCGTCGCGTGCCGCTGGCGGAACTCGGCCCAGTATTCGCGCTCTACATCCTTCGGGATCCGCAGCGCGTAGCGCTGGCCGGGATCCTGCACTGCGTAATCGAATTGATGGATGCGGTAGGTGCCGGAGCTGGTCACATTCCAGTGCGTCTCATTCGGGAGCCAGCTCACGATGTTCTTAAAATGCGCCGTGAACTGCCCCAGGCTTCCACTGCTACCCATCACGTCGAACGTGTTCCCGTATTCGAGGTTGTTTCCCGGCCCGGCGAAGCTTGGCGGTGTCGTGCGCCAGTAGTTCGCGTGCCACACGCCGAGGTTGTGGCCGAGCTCGTGGATGAAAGTTCCCGCGCTGCTCGTTTTCATCCGCATCCCGCGTCCGCCCACCGACGCCGAGCCGCCGTACGAGCCCGGCCCGCCGCTCCAGCGACCGGGTCCGCCCCCGCGGCCGCGCCGGAAGAAGGCGCTGACCACAAAGAAAATGAGGCCAATCCAGAGCAGCGGGAAGAGGAAGCCGAAGGGGAAGAAGCCGTGGCCCCAGCGGCCGCCGTCGTCATCGATCGTGATCACCTGGGGCTGTTGCCCTGACTCCGAGGGTGGCGCCATCACCTGGATCACCCGGTCGCCGCGCTCATGGTCGTTGTCGGCGACTGCCGCCCCGATTGCTCCGCCGGCGATGAGGGCAAGGACCACCGCCGGGACTATCAACCAACCTGTACGCATCATGTTCGTTCTCCTTCAAGTGATGCCCCTCTCCCCGCTCGGGAGAGGGGTTGGGGTGAGGGCCTGCCTGCGGTGCGCGCCTAGCTGACGTCGCGCCGTGAGAAGAGGAAGCCGGTGAGGCCGGCGAAGCCCGCGATATAAACGAGGATCACGGCCAGCGCCTGCCAGGTGTCGACGAAGGGGCCGTCGAACGCGCCCGGCTCGCCGCTTGTCGCCGGTGCGGCGCCGAAGCCGTGGATCAG
>JBEBGK010000031.1:0-12962 GCA_040081515.1 Chthoniobacteraceae bacterium | reverse complement strand
GCCACAAGCTTGGTGAATTTTCGCCTACGCGAATCTTCAAGAAGCACGGTGCCCACACCGCCAAAGTGGCGAAATAGCCGGGCCGGCCGCGTGCCGGGTCTCAGTGATGAAACTCCTCGCGACCGCCCTGCTGTTCCTCGTCATCCTCGCGCCCGTCGCGAGCGTCGGCCAGTCCGACGACAGTTCTTTGCAAACTATAGATTCTGAATCCTCCGAGGTGTCCGCCCTGGTCGCCTTGGAAAAGCTGCTCGCGGAAAATCGAAAGCTGCGCGGCGAAGCGGAGGAAGCCAGGAAACTGGCTGCCAATGCAACCGCCGAGGCCGAGATCTTCAAGCGACAGGTCCAGGAACTCGCGCTCCGAATGGAAGCGCTGGGAACCAGCACAGCCGATCCGTCCAAGCTGGAGCAACGGCTCCTGCAAGCCGTGCATGACCTGCAACTCAGCGAAAAGAACCGCAGGGCCGTCTCCGCCGAACTCCTGAGGATCGCGGAACTCGCCCACGCCTACCTCGCCAAGCCCGACGCGGAGTCAAAGCTCGTTCTCGAAACCGAACTGAGGAAAGCCGACGAAACGCTGGTGCAAGCCGCGGTTGGTGACTTCGCCGCGATGGAAAAGGGCGCCGCAGAACCCGCGGCAGACCTGCTTAACGGCAGGGTCAGCGCCGTGAAACCGGAACTCGGATGCGTGGTCATCAACCTTGGTGTCAGACACGGGGTCAAGGCCGGCATGCCGTTCCAAATCCGTCGCGGGAGCAAAGTCATCGCAACCGTCCGCGTGGTGGATGCCCGGCAGACCTTCGCGGGGACCGTCATTCAGAATCTTGTGTCCGAGAAAGAACCGATCCGACTGGGCGACAGCGTCCGGGTGGACGCGCAGTTGAACTAATTTTTAAACCAAACCAAACGCCAACAATTTAACCGCAAAATGGAAGTCAAAGCCATCTATCGATTTGCGCGCATGTCCGCCTTCAAGGTCCGCGACGTGACGCGTGAGATCCAGGGCCGCCCAGTGGCGGCCGCGCTCGACATTGTGGCGTTCAGCCCGAAGAAGGCCGCGTTCCTTGTGCAGAAGACGCTCAAGAGCGCCATCGCCAACGCCGAGAACAATCACAACCTCCGGGCCGACACACTCGTCGTGAAGGAGGCGGTCGCGGGTGAATCGACGACCATCAAGCGCTTCGTCCCGAAGGCACGCGGCAGCGCGGGGCCGATCCGGAAGCGCACCAGCCACATCTTCATCACCCTGTCGGACGAGATCGAAATCAAGAAGCGGGAGAAGAAGGCAGGCAAATCCCCGTCGAAAAAATCCCCGAAGAGCGGAACCAAGAAGTCCGCTGACAAACCGAAAGAATAATCATGGGACAGAAAACCAACCCAATCGGCTTCCGCCTCGCGGTCAACAAGGACTGGCGTTCCAAATGGTTCGCCTCGCGCAAGGAATTCCCCGACTTTCTCGAGAGTGATCTGAAGATCCGCGGGATGGTGAAGGACAAGCTGCGGCTTGCGGCGGTCTCGAAGATCGTCATCGAGCGCGCATGGAACAGCCTGCGCGTGACGATCCACACGGCGCGTCCCGGCATCGTCATCGGGCGCAAGGGCGCTGAGATCGAGAAGATGACCGAGGAGATCTCGAAGCTTTCCGGCGGCAAGCAGGTGAAGATCGACATCATCGAGATCAAGTCGCCGGACCTGGAGGCGCAGCTCGTCGCCGAGAACATCGCGATGCAGATCGAGCGCCGGATCAGTTTCCGCCGCGCGATGAAGAAGGCGTTGCAGACCACGATGGAACAGGGCGGCCTGGGCATCAAGGTCCGGTGCGCCGGGCGTCTGGGTGGCGCCGAGATCAGCCGGGCGGAGTGGCATCGCGAGGGGAAGATCCCGCTGCATACGCTGCGCACGCCGATCGATTACGGATTTGCCGAGGCGCGGACGACTTACGGAATCATCGGGGTCAAGTGCTGGATCTGCAAGCCGGTGGCGGAACCCGACGACAAGCGTGCGGCCAAGGGCGGCGAAAAGACTGAAACCACCGAACAGCGGCCGCCAGCCTAGAGAACTTATTTCAAACCCGAGGACATCCAATGCCTTTGTTGCCAAAACGTGTGAAGTATCGCAAGACCCAGCGCGGAAGCCGCGCCGGGAAAGCTTCGCGCAACATCCATCTCGATTTCGGTTCGTTCGGTCTCCAGACGCTGGAGCGCGCGTGGCTGACCAACACGCAGATCGAAGCGGCGCGCGTCGCCTTGACCCGCAACATGAAGCGCAAGGGCAAGCTCTGGATCCGGGTGTTTCCGGACAAATCAGTCACCGCCCGCCCGCCTGAGACCCGAATGGGCAAGGGCAAGGGCCAGCCGGAATACTGGGTGGCCACGATCAAGCCCGGGAACATCCTGTTTGAGATCGACGGCATCCCGGAAACCTTGGCGCGCGAGTCCTTCCGGCTGGCGGCCGACAAACTGCCGGTGCGCACGAAATTTTTGACGCGCCACAACTGACCGACGCGAATGAAGACCAAAGAAATCCGCGAACTGACGCCCGACGAACTGCGAGCCCGCAAGCGCGAATTGCGCGAGCAGGTGTTCCACCTCCGCCTGCAGCAGGCGAGCGGCCAGCTCGAGAAACCCAGTGAACTCCGCACGCTGCGCCGCGAGATCGCGCGCATCGAAACCGTGCTCACGCAGAAGCGGAAAACCGCGACCACAGCAGCCAAGTAACCGATTCCCATGAGCGAAACAGCAACAGTCGAGACACCCAGCCGCGGCCTGCGCAAGACGCGCGTCGGGCAGGTCGTGTCCAACAAGATGAACAAGACCGTCGTGGTCTCGACGACGACGCGTGTGCCGCACCCGAAGTTCGGCAAGATCGTGAAGAACGTGAAGAAATTCTACGCGCACGACGAGGAGCAGAAAGCCCAGGTCGGCGACCTCGTCCGCATCGCAGAGACCCGCCCGCTCAGCAAGCTGAAGCGGTGGCGTGTCGTTGAAATCCTCAAGCACTAACCAAGGTGCCCGCTCGCCGGGCGCAATCCGCATATGCTCCAAATTCGTACCAGACTCGACGTAGCCGACAACACTGGCGCCCGCATGGCCAAGATGATCGGCGTCATCGGCAAGGCGACGCTCGAAGCCCACGTGGGTGACGTCATCACGGCCCACATCCGCGAGGCGCAGCCCGGCGGCCAGGTGAAGAAAGGCGAGGTCGTCCGCGCCGTCGTCGTCCGCACTAAGCAGCCCATCCGGCGTGAGGACGGCAGTTATCTTCGCTTCGACAACAATGCGATCGTCATCATCGACAAGGACGAGAACCCGAAGGGCACCCGCATCTTCGGCCCCGTCGCTCGCGAGCTTCGTGAGAAGAACTTCATGAAAATCATCTCTCTCGCCCCGGAGGTGCTCTAAAATGTCCAGCCGTCTCAGTTTTCACGTCAGAAAAGGTGACACCGTGAGCGTCGTCAGCGGCAACCACAAGGGTGCCAGCGGCAAGGTCCTCGCGGTGCTGCCGAAGAAGCAGCAGGTCCTCGTGGAGGGCGTGCGCATCATCAAGAAGCACATGCGCAAGAGCCAGGACAGCCCGAATGGCGCCATCGTCGAGCGCGAGGGGCCGATTCATGTTTCCAACGTCAAACTCGTCGCGAAGCGCGAGACGAAGGGAAAGGAGTAAGCCATGGCCATTGCATTCCACGAAGATTACCTCAAGCGCGTCGTGCCAGCCCTGAAAAAGGCGCACGGATACGGGAACGTCAACCAGGTGCCGAAAGTCGCCAAGGTGGTCGTGAACACGTGCGTGAACCTGAACCAGGGAGATGCGAAACAGGCCCTGGAGGACGCGAAGAACGAACTCGCAACCATCACGGGTCAGAAGCCGGCCGAGACCCGGTCGAAGAAGAGCATCTCGAATTTCAAGCTGCGCCAGAATCAGGCCATCGGCGCGAAGGTCACGCTCCGCGGACGCCGGATGTATGAATTCCTCGAGCGCCTCATCAAGACCGCGCTGCCGCGTATCCGGGATTTTCGCGGGGTGAGCACGCGCGCATTCGACGGCAACGGGAACTACACGCTCGGTGTCGCGGACCAGTCCATCTTCCCCGAAATCGAACTCGACCGGATCAAACGCAACATCGGCTTTGATGTGACGATCGTCACGACTGCCAACACCGACGCGGAGGCGAAGAGCCTTCTCTCGGAGATGGGGATGCCGTTTTCCGACAAGGCGCGCCGTCAGCGCGAGCAGCAGCAACAGCAGCAGGAGAAACCGACCGCTTAACGATACATGAGCGCACTTACCGACCCAATCTCAGACTTCCTCACGCGGCTTCGCAATGCCTGCCAGTCCGGCCGGCCCGAGGTCATGGCACCCTATTCCAAGATCAAGTTCGAGATCGCCCGCATCCTCAAGCAGGAGGGCTACATCTCGAATTACGAAGTGGACACCAATGCCGGGCCGCATCCGCAGCTCAAGGTGGTCAATAAATTCGTCAATCGCGCACCGGCCATCACCGGCCTCAAGCGCGTCTCCAAGCCCGGTCTGCGCAAGTATGTCGGGTCCGGTGAAATCCCGCGTGTGCTGGGCGGCATCGGCATCAGCATCCTCTCGACTTCGAAGGGACTGATGTCCGGCCGCGAGGCCAAGAAACAAAACGTCGGCGGTGAACTGCTGGCGTTCGTCTGGTAAATCCTATGTCGCGAATCGGTAAGAAACTCATCGAATTGCCCGCGAAGGTCACTGTGAAATTCGGTGCCTCCGGGGAAGTGAACGTCGAGGGCCCCAAGGGCAAGCTGGCGTGGACGCTGCCCGGCGGTATCACGGGCAAGGTCGATGGCAAGAATGTGACCGTCCATTGCGACAGTCGCACTGCCAGTGCCTTGCACGGACTCAGCCGTTCGCTCATCAACAACATGGTGAACGGCGTGGCCAACGGCTACGTCAGGGACCTCGAAATCCAAGGCGTCGGCTTCAAGGCCGCCGTGAAGGGAAACATCATCCAGCTCAATCTCGGGTATTCCCACGAAATCAATCATCCGATTCCCGACGGCATCAAGGTCACGGTCACCGACCAGACCAAGGTGCGCGTCGAGGGCATCGACAAGAAACTCGTCGGCCAGGTGGCTGCGGACATCCGCGGCTACTATCCGCCGGAGCCCTACAAGGGCAAAGGCGTCCGCTACGTCGGCGAGCAAATCATCCGCAAGGAAGGCAAAACCGTCCAGTAAGCCATGGCCAAGAGCATTCGCAGAGACAACATCCAGATGCGCCACAAGCGCCTTCGCAAGAAGGTGACCGGCACCCCCGAGCGTCCGCGCCTCGCCGTTCATTTCAGCGGCAAGCACATCTATGCGCAGGTCATCGACGACAGCGTGGGCAAGACGATCGCGAGCGTGAACACCACGGAGGCCGAGCTCAAGGCGTTGAAGCCGAAGGCGAATGCGGCGACGGCGACGACCGTCGGCAAGATGGTCGCCGAGCGCGCCAAGGCGAAGAAAGTCAAGGCGGTCGTCTTCGATCGCGGCGGTTTCATTTATCACGGCAAGGTGAAAGCACTCGCCGATGCGGCCCGCGAAGGAGGGCTCCACTTCTAATATTATGGCAGCTGATACCCGTTCGAGAGCACCACGCGCACGCAGGGCCCCTGCGGCACCCGTCGATCCCGAGAATCCTGAAAAGGGAGCGCTCGTGAAAATCGGCGCATTTGCCGGCCAACCACAGGCGGAGCTGATTGAAAAACTCGTCTTCATCAATCGCTGCGCCAAGGTCGTCAAAGGCGGCCGCCGCTTCAGTTTCAGCGCCTTGGTCGTCATCGGCGACAGGCAGGGCCGCGTCGGATTCGGATTCGGCAAGGCAAACGAAGTCTCCGAGGCCATCCGCAAGGCCGGCGACCACGGCCGGAAGAACCTGAAGAGATTTGCAATCAGCAGCACGACCATCCCGCATGAAGTCGAGGGAAATCATGGCGGTGGCCGCGTGATCCTGAAACCCGCGAGCCCCGGTACCGGAATCAAGGCGGGTGGCGCGGTCCGCGCCGTCTGTGATGCGGTCGGAATCAAGAACATCCTTGCCAAGAGCCTCGGGTCGTCCAACCACGCGAACGTGCTCAAGGCGACGCTTGATGGCTTGAGTAAACTCCGCCAGCGCGAGGCCGTCTTCAAGATGCGCGGTATCACCCTGAAGCCACAAGGCACCAACTAACTTCGCACCGGAATTCCAGTCCGCCGGGAGATGCCGCCGCCAGCGGTCCCGCCCACGGAAGGGAAGAAAGGAACAAGAGCACCCAAGACCATGAATCTCTCAAATCTCAAACCCCGTCCGGGTTCCCGCCACCGTGTCAAGCGACTGGGCTCCGGTGAAAGCAGCGGCAAAGGCAAGACGTGCGGCAAAGGCCACAAAGGACAGAAGGCCCGGAGCGGAGGAAGCATCCGGCTCGGGTTCGAGGGTGGCCAGATGCCGCTCATCCGGCGTGTTCCGAAGCGCGGCTTTAACAATGCGGTGTTCAAGACCCGATGGGCGATCGTCAACCTCGGCGAACTGAATGCCTTCGAGGCTGGCGCCACGGTGGATCGGGATGCGCTTCTGAAGGCCAAGGTCATCAAGACGCCATTCGATGGCGTGAAGATCCTGGGCTCCGGCGAACTCACGAAGAAACTGGCCGTCGTGGCCAATCATGCGAGCGCCTCGGCAAAGGCCGCCATCGAAAAGGCCGGTGGCACACTGACGGTCCAGTGAGGACCGGCTGCGGAGCCAGCGTGAGACTGCTCGCGACGCTCCCGCCGAATGGTCCCGCCCGGATCGCCTGACTTCCGCAACAATCGCCGAATGATCTCCGCATTTTTTAATATCCGAAAGATTCCGGAACTCCGGAACAGGGTGCTCTTTACGCTCCTGATGGTGGTGCTCTACCGCATCGGATGCGCGATTACCTGCCCCGGAGTGAATGCGAGCGTCCTGAAGCACTACTTCATCGAGCGCGTGTCCGATGCCGCCGGCGGCGGGGGCGCGGCGGCGCTGCTGAATATCTTCAGCGGCGGTGCGCTCGAGCAGTGCGCTGTTTTTTCCCTGGGTGTGATGCCGTACATCAGCGCGAGCATCATGATGCAGTTGCTGACCGCCGTCGTTCCGCAACTTGGCAAGCTGGCCAAGGAGGACGGGGGGCGCCAGAAGATCACCCAGTACACGCGTTACGTGACCATCGTCCTTTGTCTTTTTCAGGGATGGTTGATGACGCGCCAGTTCGTGAATCCCTCGGATGCCATCCTGCCGGGCATCCGGGATACGATGTCCCGGTTCGGTCCGCTGGTGCCGCAGGCGGGGTTCTGGTTTGAATTCAACTCCGTCGTCACGCTCACGGCCGGGACGATGCTGCTGATGTGGATCGGCGACCAGATTACCGATCGGGGAATTGGCAATGGAATGTCGCTGATCATCTCGGTGGGCATCGTCGCGCGCCTGCCCGCGGCGCTGGTGCAGGCATGGAAGACGGTCGTGCCCAGCGGCGCTGGCGCGGGGAACGTCGCCCCGATGAAGCTGGTGCTCATGCTCGGGTTCCTCATCCTGGTGATCGCAGGGGTGATCTGCCTCACGCAGGCGCAGCGGCGGATCACGATCCAGTACGCCAAGCGCGTGGTTGGCCGTAAGGTCTATGGCGGCGTCGCCCAATACATGCCGTTGAAAGTGAACTACGCCGGCGTGATGCCGATCATCTTCGGCCAGGCGCTGCTCGTTTTCCCCGCGACGATGGTGTCGATGATCGCCCCGGAGTCGCCCGGTGCGCAGAAATTCGCGCGGGCGCTGGATTCGGGCTGGCCGCATTACGTCATCTACAGCCTGATGATTTTCTTCTTCAGCTACTTCTGGGTGGCCACACAATTCCAGCCGCAGCAGATCGCCGATGACCTGAAGAAGGCCGGCGGCTATCTCCCCGGCGTGCGGCCCGGCAAGCCGACGGCGGAGTATCTTGACCGCGCGATGACGAGGCTGACGTTTGCGGGGGCAATCTTCCTCCTCATCATCGCATTGCTGCCGGATTTCCTGAGCCGGTCCGCCGGAATCCCTCCGCTCGCGGCGCAGTTTTTCGGAGGAACGAGCATCCTGATCGTTGTGGGCGTCGTGCTCGACACGATGCGGCAGATCGAGACGCATCTGTTGCAGCGGCACTACGACGGCTTTCTGAGAAAGGGAAAACTCAGGGGAAGATTCGATCGCACGCCTGGACAGCGGGGCGAGACTGTTACGAACAGCGCGCTGCTCTGGCTGGCATTCGGCGCCTCCGTGCTGATTCTCGCGGGAATTGTCGCTTTCCTGATGAGCCGCTTTGGCCAGTAGCCAAGTGAACCGGCGAACCGTCTTGCTGCGACTGCGGGCCTTGGAGAGCGCCGCGCCAACGGAAATTCCGGATCACCGCGCCGATCGGCCTTCGCCGAATCGCACGGGTCCAGCTTCGGGACGGGCAGGCATTTGGTTCGAAGATTCCACGGGCGCCCGCTGATGATTCCCATCAAGAGCGAGCGTGAAATCGAGAAAATGCGGCAGTCCTGCGCCAGCGCCGCGCGTGTCCTGGATCTCCTCGGAGGGATGGTGAAACCGGGCATTACCACCGGCGAAATCGATCGGGCCGCGGCGGACTACATGAGCGAGGAGAAATGCAAAAGTGCCTTCCTCGGATACAAGGGTTTCCCCGGCCAGATTTGCATCTCGGTGAACGAGGAAGTCGTACACGGCATTGGCGGCAATCGTCGGATCCAGTACGGCGACATCGTCAAGCTCGACGTCGGCGTGATCAAGGATGGATGGGTGGGGGACACCGCGAAGACGGTCCCGGTCGGCGCGGTGAAGCCCGTCTGCTCGCGCCTGCTGGCGGTCACCGAGGACGTGCTCGACCGCGTGATCCCCATGGCCACGGCGGGGCGGCGACTCGGCGATCTTTGTTCCTTCATCGAGGATGAGGTCGTCGCCAACGGATACACCGTGGTGCGGGAGTTCGTCGGCCATGGCGTCGGGCGCAAGCTCCATGAGGAGCCGCAGATTCCGAACTTCGGCCGCGCGGGCACCGGTCCCAAGCTGAAACCCGGCATGACGATCGCGATCGAGCCCATGGTCAATCTCGGCACGGCATCCGTCCGGACGCTCGACGACGAGTGGACGGTCGTGACGGTTGACGGCGCGCCGAGCGCCCACTTCGAGCACACCGTCCTGGTTACCAAGGGCGCGCCCGAGATCCTCACATGGCGGGAGAAATTGAACCTCCGGTGATTCGATGAACGCGCCCATCCGTCCGACCCTCCCATCCGGCCAGCCCGGTTGCCGCCCTCGAAAAAGTGAGGATTCCGTGAATTCCCGGCTTGCCAGCCGCGGAGGAACTGGTAGTAATCCCGCTCCACGGCCAAAACCGATGCCGGTCACGGACCGGAGGAATTAGCCACACAGCGCACGAGGCGCCGGCCGGTAAACGGCAGGTACCCCGGGCGATTTTTTGTCCTCTCGAAAGAAACCAAAACGAAAAAATGAAAGTCAGAGCATCAGTGAAACGCGTTTGCGAATCCTGCCGCGTCGTGCGGCGCAAGGGCGTTGTCCGTGTGATTTGCAAGAACCCGCGCCACAAGCAGCGGCAAGGCTAACCCAACCACCAAACTAACATGCCACGAATTCTCGGCGTTGATATCCCAGGCGACAAGCGAATCGAAGTTTCGCTCCCATACATTTACGGCATCGGGCCGAGCAATGCGAAGAAGGTCCTCGAGGCCGCCAATGTTGATTTCAACATCCGCGCGAAGGATCTCTCGCCCGAGCAACTGAACGCGATCATCCACGCGATCTCGGCCCAGAAGATTTTGATCGAGGGCGACCTGCGCCGCGATCTTCAGCAGAACCTCAAGCGCCTCCAGGCCATCAACTGCTACCGTGGCCTCCGCCATCGGCGCGGCCTTCCGGTTCGCGGCCAGCGCACGCAGACCAATGCCCGCACCCGCAAGGGACCGCGCAAGACCGTCGGCGTGCAGCGCGCCAAGGATGCGAAGCCCGCAGCCGCGTAGTTTTCCAACACCTCTCATTCCATGCCTGATAACGAAACCAACCCCGTGCCGGCTGCCGGCGCCGATGCCCCTGCCGCACCTGAAGCCGCCGCCGCGCCCGTCGCGGAAGCCAAGCCCAAGGCTGCGAAGAAAGCCGCTCCGAAAAAGAAGGAAGGCGCCGAGGGTGCCGCCGCCGCGGCCACGCCCGCTGCCGCGGACCTCTCGCTCGACCTGAACGCCGGCATCGAGCCGATCAAGATCGTCAAGGCGAAGGGAAGCAAGAACGTCGCAACCGGCATCGCCCACGTCCTCGCCACCTTCAACAACACGATCGTCAGCATCACCGACCAGAAGGGGAACGTCCTCGGCTGGTCGAGCGCCGGCAAGGTCGGGTTCAAGGGCTCGCGCAAGAGCACGGCCTACGCGGCGCAGATGGTCGCGCAGGACGCCTGCCGCCAGGCCATGGGCCACGGCGTGCGGGAAGTCGAAGTCCGCGTCAAGGGCCCCGGTTCAGGGCGGGAATCCGCCATCCGCGCCATCCAGGCCGTCGGCCTCGAAATCTCGATCATCAAGGACGTGACGCCTGTGCCGCACAACGGCTGCCGTCCGCCCAAGGCCCGCCGCGTTTAATCTCTCACCCACAAGGACACCACATGGCTCGTTACACCGGTCCCAAAGACAAAGTCAGCCGCCGCTATGGCACCCCGCTATTCGGCCCCACGAAATATCTCGAGCGGAAGAACTATCCGCCCGGAATGCACGGCCCCAAGGGCAGCCGCCGCAAGCAGAGCGAATATTGCCTCGCCCTCGCCGAGAAGCAAAAGCTCCGCTATCAATACGGGCTCCTCGAGCGGCAGTTCCGCCTCACGTTTGAAGTCGCCAGCAACCGCCGCGGCGTCACCGGCGAGATCCTCCTCCAACTCCTCGAGACCCGTCTCGACAACGTCGTTTACCGCCTCGGCTTCGCGAACAGCCGCACCGCAGCGCGCCAGATGGTCGGGCACGGCCACGTGCAGGTGAACGGTCGCAAGGTGGACGTCAGCAGCTACAACTGCAAACCCGGCGACGTCATCACCGTGAAGGACAAGCCGGCCTCCCGCCGCCTCGCCGCCAAGAATCTCGAACTCACGCAGATCACGCCCGTGGCCGACTGGCTCACCGTGAACAAGGATGCATTCACCGGCACGGTGACCCGCATTCCCACGCGCGAGGAAATCGCTCCGATCGTGAACGAGCAGCTCATCGTCGAGCTTTACTCCAAGGCATAGGCCTCGCGGACGGAACCCCTTCAGCAAAGCGGCGCAGTCTCACGACTCGCGCCGCTTTTGCTTTTCCGGTGGAACGCGCACTCCGTGCGCGTTCCGTTGTCCGCAAGAGGCCGGAAGCGTTCCCGGTCTTGCAGCGGGCTGATTTCGATCGGAAACTCTTCAGCCATGAAGTTGCGTCAACTGTTGTTCATCCTCGCTGCTGCGCCTCTGCTTGCCGAGGAGGCGGATTATTTTCCCGCGGTCGCGAAGCTGATCGAGGATCGCTGCATGGATTGCCACTCGGCGGATGATCCGGACGGGAAGTTTGTGATGGAGCGATATGAGGACATCATGAAGGGCGGGGAGAGCGGGGAGGTGGTGAAGCCGGGGAAGTCGTCCGAGAGCCTGATGGTGAAGTATCTTCGCGGCGAGGTGATGAGGGACGGGAAGAAGAAGTTCATGCCGCCGGGCAAGCGCGAGAAGCTGACGGCGGAGGAGGTGGAGATGTTTGCAAAATGGATCGATGCGGGTGCGAAGGCGCCGCAGCGCGCGATGACGAGGAAGATTGTCGAGGTGCCGAGGGTGGCGCCGAAGGTCGCGCCGCGTGTCGGCGTGAGTGCGCTCGCCTTTTCGCCGGAGGCGAAGCTCGTGGCGGCGGGGCGATACGGCGCGGTGGAACTCGTCGATCCGGTCTCGCAGGCGGTGGTGAAGAAACTCGATGGCCACCGCGGGGCGGTGAATGCGCTCGTGTGGTCGGCGGATGGCGCGCAGCTTTTCGCGGCGTCGGGGGAAGGGGCGGTCGAGGGCGAGGTGAAGCAGTGGGACGTGGCGGAGAAGCGCTTGGTGCGGACGATCCGCGGGCACCGCGATGTGATTTATGCGATGGCGCTCTCGCCGGATGGGAAGACGCTCGCGACCGGCGGCTACGATCAGAAAATCAAGCTCTGGAACGTGGCGGATGGAACGGAACTGCGGACCTTGAGCGGGCACAATGGCGCGGTGTTCGGACTCGCATTCCGGCCCGACGGCCGGATCCTCGCGAGCGCGAGCGCAGACCGGACGGTGAAATTGTGGGACACGGTGAAGGGTGAGCGGCGCGATACCTTGAGCCAGCCTTTGAAGGATCAGGTCGCGGTGGCGTGGAGCGCGGATGGAAGGCGTCTTGCGGCAGCCGGCGCGGACAATCGCATCCGTGTGTGGGACGTCTCCGCCGAGGCGAAGGAGACGACGAACCCGCTGCTCATCGCGCGGTTTGCGCATGAGCAGCCGATCCTGCGGCTGGTGTGGAGCGCGGACGGCGCGTCGATGCTGAGTTCGGCGCAGGACGGGACGATCCGCGTGTGGGATGCGAAGGACGTGAAGGAGCGGCTGCTGCTCGAGCGGCAGCCCGACTGGCCGATGGCGCTGGCATTTGCCGGCGATGCGCTGGTCGCGGGCCGGGCCGATGGGTCGCTGGCATTTTACGACGCGAAGACGGGGAAACTGCTTGCGGCTCCGAAGACGGGGAATGTGGGACAGCCGTCCCGGCTGTCGGAGTGCGGGGGGCGTCCCGCCGGCCTGCAAGAGGCACATTCGAGAGTTCATCGCGCCCAACAGCGGGTCGTGCTGTGCGCGGCACCGATGAAGAAGGAGGTGAAGAAGCCGGCCCCGATGGCGCCGGAGGTGAGCGCGATTTCGCCCCGCGGTGTGCAGCGCGCACGGATGGTGGAAGTGCAAC